>CAIJZG010000102.1 GCA_903825065.1 uncultured Bacteroidota bacterium | reverse complement strand
TTTTTTTAAAAAATCACAAAACCCACAAATGAAAAAAATATTTCTTATACTAATTGTATGTCTTTTAGTTAACCAAATGGTAAATGCGCAAGGTTGCGTAGCCATACGAGGTGCAGGCGGTGCCACATGTAGTTTGATGGATCACATGAAAAATATAGATACCTCAAAATGGTTATTCTCAGCAAATACAAGATATTTCAAATCTTTCCGACATTTTGTTGGTACCGTAGAACAAAAGCAACGTCAAACTTTAGGAACTGAAGTTATTAACCATACATTTAGTATGGATTATGGTATCACAAGAATTTTAAATAAAACATGGAGCATTGCACTATATGTTCCAATTATAGCTAACACCAGATCCTCCCTATATGAGCATGGTGGCTTAGCTCGTCATGAAACCCATTCTTTTGGTTTAGGTGATATTAGAGTAGCTGGATATGCATGGTTATTAGATCCTGAAAAACATACGAAATTTAATATTCAAGCTGGGCTTGGAATTAAATTCGCAACTGGCGATTACAAATATGTAGATAGATTCTACACTGCAGCAGGAACAGCCGCTACAACTGTGTTAGGTCCTGTTGATCAATCCATTCAATTAGGAGATGGAGGAACTGGTTTTACAACAGAATTAAATACCTACTATGCAATAAATCATAAACTCAATTTGTATGGTAACTTTTATTATCTATTAAACCCAAGGGAACAAAATGGAGTATCAACTCAAAGAGGTGGAGTTCCATCGGCTGCAACTATTGCTAACACAAGTGATGTAATGAGTGTTCCTGATCAATATCTAATCAGAGCTGGTGCCAATTATCAAGTAAATAAATTTACTTTTTCCGGAGGGGCCAGGTTTGAATGCATCCCGGTTCATGATTTAATTGGTGGTAGCGAAGGTTTTCGCAGACCAGGACAAGTATTAACTATAGAACCCGGAATTACTTACACCATGAATAGATGTAATGTTTATGCTTATGTGCCTATTGCTGTAATGCGTAATCGTACACAGAGTGTTCCTGATATTTTAAAGACCGAGCAAACTGGTGTTTACTCTCAGGGTGATGCTGCATTCGCTGATTATTCAGTTAATATCGGATTCAGTATTCGTTTCTAATCCTTTGGTTGAAATGTAAAAAGGCCTTCTATTGGAGGTCTTTTTACATTTTATAAATTAGTAGGGGAATTGATGTAAATAGTTTCCAGCAGGATAATAGTTCGCAACAACTATTAAGGCACCATTTTGACAAATAGAAATGCCAACTCCTATTTCTTTAGTATCCTTCCAAATCATTTGAGTATAATGTCCAGTGGCATCCCAATTATTTTCTGTTAGTTCTCGGTATTTGTATTGTTTAATTTCACTATACCAATCTTCAGATGCATCTACTGGTTTGAATTCTGCCGCCGAGCTGCCCCAGAATATATTTTCACCATAAGTTCTTCCATCCTGACCAGGTGCTTTTCGATGAGCCATATTACAATTATAATCCTTCGCTAAATGATCAGCCCATTCCTGTGCATAGGCCGATAATTTAGAGCTCCAAATTAAAGGCTGGGTTCCAACATCTTTTCTTACTTTATTATGATGAGCAAGCAGAGCAATTGCATCAGGCTTAGAAATTTTACTTCCTGTTACCAGAATACTTTCTTGAGCATAAGATGAATGAATTGAAATGAGAAGGAAACTTAGTAAAATAAATTTCATAATATCTCAAAATAGCAATAAATAAACAATGAATTTTAAATTACTTCCAAAATAGAGAACCCATATGCAGGAATAATCAAATATTCATGATCACTCCCCACGGTGTGAGTAAACCCTGTCCAATGATCATAGAGCTTATTTGATTTTGCACCATGATTTTTAAAGGCATACCAGGTAAGATAGGAAGCTTTGTCGCTATAATTAAATAAACAATAAATTTTCTGTTCTCCAAAAGAACGAATAAATCCAGCTACATGTATATTATAAGGTGTAAGCCAGGTAAGGTTTTTATAATCACCAAAAGCAACTATTTTTTTTCGTATTTCAATCATTCTTTTTGTAGTGTGAAATACTTTTGACTCAACAGTTTCAGGATTATCTATTTTTTTTTCTTTCTGCCAATCAATCATGGGTCGGTGCATCCATCTGTTATCGTAACTCTTACCGGGGTCGCTTAAGTAAGAATAATCATTAGTATAGCCAAGTTCATCGCCATAAAAAATAATCGGTAATCCACCAATAAAAAAACTTTGCGCTTGCATCAAACTGATTTTCTGTATGGAAATTTCAATTTGGGCTAGATCATTTTTTCGGATTGCTTTTTCTAAACCACAAAGTGATGCTAATGAGCCACTGATTCTCGCATCTTGGGTTTTGGGGTTTACAGAAAATAAAGCACCTGAGGAAGGCGAATCTTGAAGGGCACCCGAATAATATTCTTTTAAATATCTGCGATGATCGTATACATTAAAACCAGCAGCTGCAATCATGCTATCATCGTAGCCCAAGCCAATATCGTCATGACATCTTGTATAAGTTATCCAAGAACAACCAAATGGCTTTTGAAGAATCTCATGTTGTGCGGCTAACATAACCCTTGTATCGCCTGTTGCCAAAGCATCCCATTGCAAGGCCATTTGAGTAGCGTTATAGGCAAAGTCGCATTCTTTGGCTAAATAACGATCAGTGCCAAAATATTTCATAATCTCTTTAGGCGCAACAATTGCTTCCCCTAATAAAGCCACACCTGGTGCAGCCACTTGAACACACTGTTTAATGAGTCTTAAAAGCGTATGTGCCTCGGGCAAATTCTGGCAGCTAGTGCCCAATTGTTTCCATATAAATGCTGGTGCATCAATACGCAAAACGTCTACCCCTAAATTTGCATAAAAGAAAATGGTATCAATCATGGTAACAAATACATCTGGGTTGGTATAGTTGAGATCCCACTGATAATTGTGAAATACACTCATCACCCATTTGTTGCATTCTGGTACATAAGAGAAACTGCCCGGGGCAGTTTCTGGAAATATTTCTGGCATGGTTTCTTCGAACCAATTTGGCAAACTCCGATCATCATACATGTAGAAAAAATCCTGATATTTTTTTTCTCCCTTCTTTGCCCTTTCCGCCCATTCATGTCGGAATGATGTATGATTTAAAACGATATCAAACATCAAAAACATGCCTTCTGAACTCATTTTTTCTTGCACAGATTGCAGATCCGCTAAATCTCCAAATCGAGGGTCCACTTTTCTAAAATCAGAAACCGCATATCCACCATCACTTTCACCCTCGGGGCTTTCAAATAAAGGCATTAAGTGTAAAAAGTTTACACCAAGTTTTTTGAAGTAATCTATTTTTGAATTAAGTGATTTTAAATCTCCACAAAAACGATCCACATATAAACTCATGCCCGCTAATTGGTTGGTTAAAAACCAATGTTCCATTTCTTCTTTCTCTTCATCTTTTTGTTTAAGTGGTTCAGTACGTAAGGCGTATGCTTTAGTAATTGTTTCCAAAAGTTCTTCAAAAGCTTCGGAGCCTTTTGGATGATTTTTATATAAAGAATAATATAAGTCAGAAATTTCACTAGAGTTGGCAAGGAATCTGCTATAAAAAAGATTATCCTTTCCTGCAACATCTATATTGTGTTTTAAAATTGGTAGAGATATTTGTTGATGCAATTGATATTGGTACACGAGTAACTAGAATTTGTGTTTAAAGAAAAATCTGATTATTTAAATGTTTTAATGCCTCCATAGCTCCAAGATATTCACAGGTTCTTGCCCCAGCTTTGTTTGCATTGGTTACAATTGAATTCCACTCTTCTATAGTAGCTTTTTCAATTTCATATAATGTTTTATCACATAATTGGTATAGCACTGCTCCTACAAAAGCATCACCTGCACCAGTAGTATCCACAGGCTTGATAGCAATACTTCCAATAGTGCTATTCTTTTGATGATAGCCAAGTAAGGTTCCTTCTTTACCAAGTGTAATAGTATAGATCGCAGTTGTTTCGTTATTTAACACAGTAGTGGCATCTTGCAGTGTAGCTGTTCTAGTTATCAGCATCGCTTCTTCATCGCTCAGTTTAAAAAAGTGGCAATTCTTTAAAAAATACCAGGACTGTTCGATAAAACTATCTGTATTATTCTGGAAAAGCAGATGGCGATAATTTGGATCAAAGCTGATGAAGATATTTTGTTTTTTAGCACGATCCAACAAGCTGATATAAGCTTTCTGAAGAGGACCATTTAAAAAACCTGTTGCTGAACCAAAATGTATGATGGAGACATCTGTTAAATCAATTGAATTAATTTCATCTTCATTCAATTCTCCGTCAGCTCCACGATTAAAAACAAAATCACGTTCACCATCTTCCATCAGAGATACAAAAGCAAATGTGGTAAAATGCTGATCATCCTGCAATATATATTTCGTAGAAACGCCAAACTCTTCCATCACTTGAATCAATTGTTTGCCAAAAGGGTCTTTACCAACTTTTGCTGCTAACTCAACATTACCACCTAGGGCTGCAACTGCTGCAGCTACATTGGTGGGAGCGCCTCCAGGTTTTTTTAAAAAGTTCTGACCTTGTGATAAACTGCTTCCTTTGTCGGTGCAGATCATATCAATCAAAGCTTCTCCAATACATAATATTTTCATAGTACCTCCTTATTCAAAATGAAATATTTTTTAAACCTTAATGTCCACCAACATTCAATGCTACTGTATCATCAGCAGGTATTACTTTTTTTATTCTAAGCGTTGCTGCACAGGCAATTAAAAGTAAGATACCCCCAAAACTGATTGCTTTTCCAGGATCATTATCAAGGAAATGATTTAAAATAAAACCGAAAGTAGTAGTTTGTAAAATCATGGGAATTACGATCATCATATTAATAATGCCCATATACACACCATATCTTTCTTTTGGTATATCATTTACAACCATTAAATAGGGAACCCCCATCATACTTGCCCAAGCAATTCCAAATCCTGTCATTGGAACAAATAATAAATATTGGTTCTCGATATGAGGGAATGTTAATAGCCCCAATCCAGCTATAAATAAACAAGTCACATGTACATTTTTCGGACTATATTTTTTAGCTAATCCAACTAAAGCAAATGCGGAAAGAAAGGTAACAACATTATACCATCCATTTACTAAGCCTGCCCAACCAACTGCTTCCTGGTATAATGAAGGGTTTTTAGAGGGAGATGTTTTCCAAACAGATTGTGCAATACTTTTTGAAGCGTTTTGCCAATAACAAAAAAGTGCATACCATTGAAATAAGTAAACTAATGCCAACTGCCACATTACTTTTGGCATCTCTCTAATTGCACTAAAAATTTCAATGAATGGGCCGAATACAGATTTTTTATTGGCTCTTAAAATAGCTAATTCTTCCTCGGTAGGAGGAATCTCAGGTGTTTTTGTAATCGACCAAAGTACTGAAGAAATTGAACAGATGGAACCAAGGAAAAAGGATCCAAAAACCCAATAAGGAATTTGTCCGTGCATCTGTTTTAAAAATCCTATTTTTTGAAATGCGAAAAGAGAAATATTGGCGAGAGTAATTCCAAGGCCCGTAAAAAAGCTTTGAGTTAAGAATCCATTAGCATGTTGAGAAGGAGGAAGTTTATCTGCAATAAATGCACGATAAGGCTCCATTGCTGTATTATTTGCTGCATCTAGTACCCACAAAAGTCCACCTGCCATCCACAAGCTGCTACTAAAAGGGTAGATAAATAAACAAAGGCTACAAAAAAGCGCACCTATAAAAAAAAAAGGTTTACGCCTGCCAAAGCGAGGATGCCATGTTTTATCACTTAATGCACCAATGATAGGTTGAATTAAAAGGCCTGTCATTGGACCTGCTAGATTGAGTAAAGGGATCTGGTCAGGGCTTGCTCCAAGAAAATCATAAATAGGATTAACAGCACTTTGCTGTAACCCAAAACTGTATTGGATTCCAAAGAACCCCACATTCATGTTAATAATCTGAGAAAAACTCAATCGAGGTTTAGATATAGACATAGCAAGCGGTTAGTCGTAACATTAAAAATAGGAAATTCATTTAGAATAAATTGCCTTCAAATAAAGGATTCATAAATTTGGCAAATTGGCAACGTTAGCGGTAACGTTTGCGATAAAAAATTCTTATTTGAATATGAAATTGAGATAAACGAACTTCAAAAAATACCTTCGCGCAAAAGTGATTACAAATTTTATGCAACTACAAAAGCAAAACTTGCCATTTATCAATTCCGATTTTATAGACTTGCCCCATGAAGCTATCTTTTCATTATCAGAAAAAGTGCTGCAATTTGGAACAGGCGTTCTGTTGCGAGGCCTTCCAGATTTTTTTATCGATCAAGCCAATAAAAAAGCTGTTTTCAATGGAAGGGTAGTAGTTGTAAAATCTACTAATAAAGAAAATTCTGCTAGTTTTTCGAATCAAGATGGTTTATATACAACCATTATCAGAGGGTATGAAAATGGTAAAAAAGTAAATAAAATAATTGTCAACGCTTCTATTAGTCGGGTTTTAACTGCGAATGAAAATTGGAATGAGGTATTATTGTTAGCTGCGAGTCCGGATTTACAAGTTATCATTTCAAATACTACTGAAATCGGAATTAGTTTAATGAAGGAGTCGATTTTTTTAAATCCCCCAATTTCTTTTCCAGCAAAACTTTTATCTGTATTATGGGAACGGTATAAGCATTTCGGTGCTGATGTAAGCAGAGGAGTAGTAATCATTCCAACTGAGTTGGTTCCTGAGAATGGGAAACTATTAAAATCCATTTTAAATGAATTGGCAATTTTTAATCAGCTTCCTCCAGAATTTATAAAATGGATGAATGAGGAGAATGATTTTTGCAATTCATTAGTAGATAGAATTGTACCTGGAAAATTATCTGACGAAAAAAAAATAGTAGAAGAAACAATATTAGGATATCAAGACGATTTGATGATTTTATGCGAACCCTATAGTTTATGGGCAATAGAAAGTTCTAATAAAAAAACTATTGAAACACTATCTTTTGCAAAAACGAATCTAACAGTAAAAGTAGTGCCTGATATTAATTTATATAAAGAACTTAAACTTAGGCTATTGAATGGTACTCATAGTTTTTCCTGTGGGCTTGCCATTTTATGTGGATTTGATACTGTTAGAGATGCGATGCGGACTGATTATTTCAGACAATTTGTAAAAACTTTAATGTTGAATGAGATTAAGCCACTTCTCATTTCTGAAAGCATTTCTGAACAAGAAGCCCAAATTTTTGCAGAACAAGTTATTGATCGCTTTAGCAACGAGTCTATTGAGCATAAGTGGATTAATATCAGCATGCAGTTCAGTACTAAAATTGCTATCAGAAATGTTCCATTGTTTTTAATAAATAGTAAAAAACAAAGGGCGATTCCTGCATGTATGTTACTTGGATTTGCAGCCTATCTATTGTTCATGAAAACGGAAAAAATTAAGGATGGATTGTTTCAAAGGACAATTGGGAATCATCTTCATACAGTAAATGATGATAAAGCAGAATTAATGTATCATTATTGGTTTGGAAAAAATACAGTCGATGCTGTTTCTAGTATATTAAGCGATGTCACAATTTGGGGTACAAATCTTAATGACATCAATGGGTTATGTGATAAATTAGTTGAAGTGATAGAAGTATTAGATCAGGGTGCAGAGAAAAATGTTAAATTACTCATGGAAAAATATAGTTAGTATGCCCGATAAACAAAAAGTATTGCAAGTACATCCAACAGACAATGTTATTGTTGCTTTAAAGGATTTATCGAAAGATGAAATAATTCAATTTAAGGGGAATACCTTTCATTTAATCGATTCAGTTCCTGCAAAACACAAATTCACAATAATGCCTATTCCCAAAGACGGCAGTATTATCATGTATGGTGTTTTGGTTGGAAAAGCTACGATTGATTTACCTGTTGCTTGTAAAATAACTACAGAAAATATTCGACATGCTTCAGATGATTTTAAATTAGGAAATAGAAAAACAAATTGGCAGATTCCAGATATAGAAAAATGGAAGGATAAAAAATTCATGGGCTATCATCGCAAAGATGGTTCAGTTGGAACAGCGAACTATTGGTTAGTTATTCCATTGGTTTTTTGTGAAAATAGAAACATCGAAGTTTTGAAAGATGCATTGCTTGATGAACTTGGATATGCAAGGCCCAAAAGATATCATCAGTTTACAAAAAACCTAGCGGGTTTATATAAAACTAAAAAAGGGTTAGCAAAAATTGAAGCAGAAATTTTTCAGGAACAAAATACCCTTGATGCGATAGAACCTGTTTTCAAAAATATAGATGGCATTAAATTTCTTACTCACGAAGGGGGCTGTGGAGGTACGCGCTCTGACGCTAAAGCCCTTTGTGGTTTGTTAGCTGGATACATAGTACATCCCAATTGTGCTGGCGCAACTGTTTTGAGTTTGGGATGCCAAAATGCACAGTCGTCTCTGTTACAGGAAGAAATTCAAAAAAGAAACCCACATTACGATCGTCCTCTTTATATTTTAGAACAGCAAATAGCAGGCACTGAAACAAATTTAATCGAATCCGCTATCAGACAAACTTTTTTAGGCTTAGTCCAGGCAAATGAACAAACCAGAAAGCCAGCGGCAATTAATAAGCTGGTAATTGGCCTTGAGTGTGGGGGGTCAGATGGATTTTCGGGCCTTTCGGCTAATCCTGCAATTGGTCATACTTCTGATTTATTGGTTGCATTAGGAGGTTCGGTTATTCTATCAGAATTTCCAGAACTATGCGGAGTTGAACAGGAATTGAGTGATCGCTGTGTAAAAGAGGAGACTGCAAATAGATTTATGCAATTAATGCAAGACTATAATAAAAGAGCAGAAGAAAGTGGTAGTGGATTTTATATGAATCCATCGCCCGGCAATATTAAAGATGGTTTAATTACAGATGCCATTAAATCTGCCGGTGCTGCAAAAAAAGCAGGAACTTCTCCAGTGGTTGATGTATTGGATTATCCGGAAAAATTGGTGATTCCTGGTTTAAATCTTTTATGTACTCCTGGTAATGATGTGGAATCAACAACAGCAGAAGTGGCTTCTGGTGCTAACATTGTATTGTTTACAACAGGCCTTGGAACTCCAACTGGAAATCCAATAGTGCCTGTAGTAAAAATTGCAACTAATACGGTACTCTTTAATAAAATGCCGGATATAATCGATATCAATACTGGAACAATTATAGAGGGTTTAGAAACCATTGAGGAAGCCGGCGAAAGAATTTTAGATTATGTAATTGAGTTGGCTAGTGGTATTAAAACGGTACACGCAATGCACCATGGGCAGGATGATTTTATACCTTGGAAAAGAGGAGTTAGTTTGTAAATGAATAGTTAATTGAATAAGCAAGGCAAATGAAAAAATTTATTGACGAAAACTTTTTGTTACAAAACAAAACTGCTGAGAATTTATATCATACTTATGCAAAGAGTTTGCCTTTGATCGATTATCATTGTCATCTTTCTCCAAAACAAATTGCAGAAGATTATCAGTTTAAAAACATAACGGAAGCCTGGTTAGCTGGAGACCATTATAAATGGAGAGCCATGAGAGCCAATGCAGTATCTGAAAATTTCTGTACTGGAGATGCTTCAGATTATGACAAGTTTATAAAATGGTCTGATACAGTTCCATATACACTTAGAAACCCTTTGTATCATTGGACACATCTTGAATTGCAACGTTATTTTGACATACACGAAATGCTTAATTCTGAAACAGCTTCAAATATTTATAAATATTGTTCAGATAAATTACAAACCCCTTCATTTTCAGTTAAAAATTTGCTACGGAAAATGAACGTTGCTCTTGTATGTACAACAGATGACCCTGTTGATAATTTGAATTTTCATATACAATTACAAAAAGAAGGATTTGAAATTCCAATACTTCCTGCATTTCGTCCAGATAAAGCCATGGACATTAATAATCCCGAAAAATTTGGTTCCTATCTCTATCAATTAGAAGCTGTTTCTAATCAGTCCGTTTCAAATTTTAATGATTATTTGAGAGCTTTAAAATCCAGGCATGATTTTTTTGCTTCAATTGGATGCCATGTTTCTGATCATGGTTTAGAGGAAATCTATGCTGAAGATTACACAGCTGCAGAGATAAATTCTATTTTCGATAAATTAAGGCTTAGCAAAATTTTGAATGTTGAAGAACAACTGAAATTTAAGTCAGCCCTCTTATATCATTTTGCAGAATGGGATCATGAGAAAGGATGGGTGCAGCAACTTCATTTAGGTGCCTTGCGAAATAATAATGAGCGTATGATAAAGTCATTGGGGCCTGATACCGGATGGGACTCGATTGGAGATTTTTCTCATGCAAAATCCCTAGCGAAATTTTTAAGTAGACTTGATGGAGATAATAAACTAGCTAAAACCATTCTTTATAATTTAAATCCCGCAGATAATGAGCTATTTGCTTCAATGGCAGGCAATTTTAATGATGGTTCCACTGCTGGCAAAATTCAATATGGAGCGGCGTGGTGGTTTTTAGATCAAAAAGATGGTATGATTAAACAAATTAATGCTTTATCCAATATGGGTTTGTTGAGCAAGTTTGTAGGAATGCTAACAGATTCAAGAAGCTTTCTGTCGTTTCCCAGACACGAATATTTTCGCAGGATATTATGCAACTTATTTGGATCAGAAATTGAAAATGGAGAACTACCCAACGATACAAAATGGGTAGGAGAGATAATACAAGATATCTGTTATAGAAATGCAAGAGTGTATTTCGGATGGGAAAATATTACTCCAGATTTTCAATAAATCTCTTAAATTATTTTGATGAAAAAGGTACTTTGTTTTGGTGAACTATTGTTGCGGATATCTCCATTTTTAGTGGATGTTAACAAGGATCCCTTCTCCATTTATTTAGGAGGCGCAGAAGCTAATGTAGCAAGAGCATTATCCCATTTTGGAATTGGGGTAGAATATTGTTCAGCATTGCCGGATAATTTTATGGCTTCCAGGATTATGCAATTCCTTAATGATTCTAAAGTGGGAACTGATAAAATGATCTTGTCTGGAGATAGAATTGGTCTATATTTCTTAGATCATGGGGCAGACTTAAAAGGGGCCGTTGTTTACGACCGTTCAGATTCTTCCTTTGCAAATTTAAAGAAAGGTACTATTGATTGGGACAAAGTATTTGAAGGTATTCATTGGTTTAACTTTTCAGCAATCACACCTGCAATAAATCAAAACCTTGCAGATATTTGTTTGGAAGCCGTAAAAATGGCAATCCAAAAAAATATCATTGTATCGATTGATTTAAATTATAGATCTAGACTTTGGAAATATACTGCGAGTCCAATCCCTGTGATGAAACAATTATTACCCTATTGTAATTTAGTGATGGGAAATATCTGGAGTGCCAATACTTTGTTGGGGATAGCAATTGATGAAAAAATTCATGAAAAGAATTCAAAACAATCATATTTAGATCAATCATTTGCTGTATCTAAAGAAATAATGCTGGAGTATCCTTCGTGTAAAACTGTAGCAAATACCTTTCGTTTTGATACTGAAGAGAAACAAATTAAGTATTATACAACCCTATATCAAAACAATCTCAATTATCAATCTCTTGAATTTAAGGTAGAACAAATTGTAGATAGAAGTGGGAGTGGAGATTGTTTTATGGCCGGACTCATTTATGGAATTTTACAGGGTGATCAGCCACAAAAAATACTAGATTTCGCAACTGCAGCAGCAGTTGGGAAACTTCAAGAAAAAGGTGATGGCACAAGACAGAATGTTACGTCAGTTAATAAACTATTACTGAAATATCAGTAGTTTATCAAATTCTCACTTTAAAGATTAGTTTCCGAATCCTTCCCTCAGAGATCATGGGAGCATGCACGTCTTCAGGAAATAAAATCACAAACTGATTTTCTTTTAAAGTAAAAAACATATCAGGTTTGTCATCATAAAATAAAACATCTTTCTCAGCACTAAATTCGCCTCTTGGTAAATGGCAGGTATTGCGAGGTTTCCAACCGTATCTTTCAATACCTGATATGCAGAACTGAATATCTATATGCTGATTATGGCATTCAAATTCAGAAACCGAAGCAGATTCGGGAACACCATTTTCATCTGCAACTATTACTCTGAGGTCCTTCCCGTCAATTTCATGATGTCCAATGGAGATACTATTTAAATTAGTAGAATTAATGAAATCAAAAGCTTTTTTGAAAAGCGGATTCAGATTGTAATATTTTGAGCTATTACTTATATGATCAATTACCATGTATTTTTTTTAAATATTTATTGAAGATAACAAAGACTTGGATTATAAATTCTTTCGTAAAACATTCTTTCCATGTAGTTTTTCTGAAATAATATAGAGTAACTTTAAAATAGAAGACAATTAAATAATTGCTATATGGAAAAGAATCCCAGAATACTTGATCTTATTTCTTCACAAGGGTTATTACCCCTTTACTATCATAGTGATAAAGATGTAAGTATAGCTATCATGAAAACACTGTATGATGCAGGTATCCGTGCGATTGAATATACTAATCGAGGAAAAACAGCACTTGCTAATTTTACGGAAATGAAAAAAGTGGCGGATGCTGAAATGCCTGGAATGAAACTTGGGGTAGGCACGATTAAAAATGCAGGGATGGCTAATCTGTTTATTAAAGCCGGTGCAGATTTTTTGGTGTCCCCAGGTCTTGTTGAATCGGTGGCTGAAATTGCAAGTTTGCATCGCATGCCCTGGATACCAGGTTGTATGACACCTACGGAAATTATTAAAGCAGAAAATATGGGTGCTAATTTTATCAAATTATTTCCGGGTAACTTATTGGGCCCTGGTTTTGTATCT
>CAIJZG010000101.1 GCA_903825065.1 uncultured Bacteroidota bacterium | reverse complement strand
AGGACAAATGACAAATCCATTTAAAGATCAAGCTAAATTTATGAAGGCCTGCGATCAAACAGTTGGCAAGCTCAATGATATGCAGTATTATTTGTACTTAAAACTAGTAGAGGAAGAGTTCAAAGAACTTCAGGTAGCAATCGAAGCTAACGATGAACAAGAACAGTTTGATGCATTGTTAGATATCGTTGTTGTTTGTATTGGAGCAATGCACTCAATGGGTGCCGATCCAGAAGGCGGTTGGAAAGAAGTTATGAGCACGAACTTTGCTAAAGTAGATAAAGAAACCGGTAAAGTTCGTAAGCGTGAGGATGGTAAAGTCTTAAAGCCTATGGGATGGGTGCCACCTAATCTAAAACCTTTTTTGAAGAAATAAGATTTATTGGAGTTTATATCGACCTTTATAAACTCCAGTCTTATTATAACTTCTTGCCCAGAACAATCCTTTTACATTGATGCCAAGCGGAGTTAATATTTCTTCGGCATTGTCTTTTGTAAATTCTATTATTAGATCTTTTTCTAAATCTTGAATTTTTTGTATTTTGCCAGCATTCCAGGGAACATATCCTACCTTTGCTAGCCGCATTTTATTTTTACTTTCTTCAGATAGGGGTGATAGTTTCCTACCTGTCCGAGACTTGGATAATTTTTCTTTTCGATCTTGGGTAGCAGGTATGCCTTTATTCCAAGGAACGTTTCCCTTTAGCGTGTTACTTCTCTTTGTATTCCATTCTGGTTTTTCTCTTCTTCCAGCGGTTCCGTCCCCGCCATCTGTTCTATTAATATATGTTTGAGAGAATTACAGAATTTTTCTATTGTAGCACATTCATTGGTTTTAATAATTATGGTTAATAAACCACAAGCGCCTTTCATTTGCTTTTTGGCCAATTCATATTGGGGAAATTCTGGATCAAGGGGATAAATAACTTTTTCAATTCTTGGATGTGCCTTCAATAATGGTATTAATGCTTGGGTAGTGCGGTCAATTCTTTCCAACCTAGCTTCCAGGGTTCTTAATCCTCTAATCAGTAACCAGGCATTAAATGGTTGAATGCCAGAACCGATATTCATGTATTCGCTATTGAAAATCCGCTCTATCATTTTCTTCTCCCCAGATAACACACCGGCCACTGTATCACTATGGCCACTGATATATTTTGTAGCAGATTGCAACACCAAATCAATACCCAATTCAATTGGCTTCTGATATAGCGGTGTACAATAACTATTATCCACGATGGTGATTATTCCATGTTTCCTTGCTAAGCTTGCCACAGCCGCTAAATCCTGCAAGTCGTAAGTCCAACTATTGGGAGTCTCTAAATAAATCACCGAAGTATTGGGCTGAATAGCATTTTCAAAATTTTCTATTGCAGTTCCATCTATATATGAATGTGTTACCTGAAATCTAGGAAGAATTTCCTCAAACATTTTTTTAGCCCAGGTATAAGGATTTTTGACACTGAGGATATGATCACCAGACTTAACGTTAGCCAAAACTGATGCAAAAATTGCAGCAGCACCACTATTAAATACCAAACAATCCTCCGCTCCATCTAATGCAGCTAACTTTTTACGAAGAATTTCAACAGTTGGATTTAAGCCGCGGCTATACAACCAAGTACTATATTCATCTTCGAAAGACTTCCTTAAATCGTCAACAGTTTTAAACGCAAAATTACTGGTCTGGATTAATGGAGGCGCAATTGCTCTAAAATAATCTTCACGCGATTCTGCTAACTCATTTATGATATAAGACAGTTCCATTCTATATTATTCTTTAGGTAATTGAGTAATTATGTTTTTCTTAAACCGCTGACTAATAAAATATATTGCCATAAATACTGCTAAAACAGATAATCCTATCAATGCAATACTTGGAGTTTGAATAGTAATACTTATACCAACGAAGGCATAAGCTGCCATAAAAATAAGTGGCAGAATAGGATACAACTTCATTTTATAAATACCTGTGCCATCTAAATGTTTTGTCCGTTTACGTAAAACAAAAATAGTAGCACTTGAGGCTACCATTCCAAAGCAATCCAGAAATATGGTGAAGTTTAATATTTTTTCGAAAGTTTGGGCGAAGAATAATATCACCACGCACATTGCTGCAAAAATGGTTAATGAGAAAACTAATACATCATTTTTTTCTGATTGCTTTCCAAAAACTTTGGGCAATGCTCCTTCGGTACTCATGGCATACATCACTCTTGGGTTGCTCATTAAAAGAGCATTCACATAAGCAAGTACCCCAAAGAATAAAAAGAAAGAAAAAATATCTGCTCCAGTTTTTCCAAACACTTTGTTCATCAATGAATAAGCTATTTCTCGCTCACCTTTCATGTTTTCAAAACCAATGATATGGAAGTAACTAAGATTTACTAAAAGGTATAATCCAATTATAATTGCAATTCCAATAAAAATACCTCTTGGTATATTTTTAGCAGGGTTTGCTACTTCATTACCGAAGTTAATGGTTTGCTGATACCCTCCATAAGTAAAAGACACAGCAATTAAACTAATGCCTAAACTCTGGATCCAACTCATATGTACTTCTGGTGAAGTTACCATGACTACTGCTTGTGCGGGCAATTCATGTATTGGAAAAAAGAGGGCAACAATCAATACCAAGATCATACTGATTTTAATCAGCATCAGGAAGTTCTGTGCCTTAGAACTCATTTTGAGACCCATTAAATTAATCACATAAAATATAAATATTGCTATACAACTAATTAAGGCCTTGTCAATATCTGTCCAATTATATTGAGGAAATAATTTAGTGATATATCCACTGCCAATTAAAGCAACACCACTTAAACTTGCCGCATTACTGATAAGTATAATACAGTTAATGGCAAATGCGATACTGGGATGATAAGCATAACTGAAGATTTTATAATACCCTCCTGTAACTGGATAGCGGCTTCCTATCTCTGCATAAGTTAAGGCACCACAGAATGCAAAAAATCCTCCCAATAGCCAAGCAGTGAAATAAACCGATGGATTAATGGCATCTTTTGCGCTAGTTGCTGCTGATCTAAAAATTCCCATACCAATTACCAAGCCAACTACGATCATGGTAAAGCTAAATAGATTCAATTTTTGTTTTCCCTGCATAATATTAGCGTGAACGATAAATGTAGGAAACTTCCTACAAATGATCAGACAGATGTATTAAATACCTGTTTTCTCCATTCATGAAGATTATTTACTTCTTGTATATTTACTAAAATAAAGTTTATGGAATTTCATCTCGACCAACTTCTAACAGTCACTTTTACACTGTTTGCTGTGATCGATATTGTAGGTTCTATCCCACTTTTAATCTCATTAAAAGATAAGATGGGTGCCATTCGATCATTTCAGGCAACATTTGTTTCTGGTGGCTTGATGATTCTTTTTCTTTTTGCAGGGAAACCTTTTTTGAAAATTCTGGGTCTTGATATCCGTTCATTTGCTGTGGGCGGATCGATTGTGATCTTTTTACTTGGATTAGAAATGGTGCTAGGGCATGAAATATTTAAAGGTGATAAAGATGCAAAATCCAGTAGTGTAGTTCCTATTGCATTTCCCATCATCGCAGGAAGTGGAACCCTTACCACTATTATGTCTTTAAAAGCTAACTATGAAGAAACTTATATTTTAGCAGGTATTATTATTAACTTGATAGTAGTTTATATCGTTTTGAAGTCTCTAAAAATAATCGAACACGCCTTAGGTGAAGCCGGTTTATTGGCAGTTAGAAAATTTTTTGGTGTGATTTTACTTGCTATTGCGGTTAAAATTTTTAGTACCAATATTGGTGCTTTTGGAAAATAACCATCCATGATTACAACCATTCATAAAATAAGACTATGGCTCTTTCAGCATTTTGAGTTGCTTTGTTGGGTAGGGGCGTTGATTGTTTTGTTTTTCCTACCTGAAAACAAATCAGAGACATCGCTTTGCATTTTTAGTGCATTGGGGTTTGGCAAGTGCCCAGGTTGTGGGATTGGTCATTCAATACATTATGCTATGAGAGCCGAATGGATGCTGTCTTTAAAATACCATCCTTTAGGAATATTAGCGGTCATTATTTTATTAAATAGAATTCGACAATTAATCATACAAATCAAACTAACATGAATCAAAACGCGTTTAATCTAATTCCTGCTTTAGAAGGAGAAGAATTACTTTTTATACAAAGTCTCACCCGCGAATTACCCGCTGATAAAATGCAAAATTTTGTTGCCGTCTATAATGGTAAAAGAAGAAAAACAGATCAGGTACTTCTTGGTTGCATTCTAGGTTTTTTTGGAATCTCAGGTATTCAAAGATTTATGGTAGGTCAAAATGGTATGGGGATCTTATTTTTATTAACTTTTGGATTCTGCTGGATTGGTACTATTATAGACATCATCAATCATAAGCAACTTACTTTCGATTATAACCAACAAATGGCAAGAGAGAGTATGGCGATGGTGTATGCTTTTAATTAAGTCAAAATTAAAAAGTCAAAAATAATCCTCAGTTAATTCTGAAAATCAAAGGAATTTGTTTTGACTTTTTAATTTTGACTTTTGACTTATTCTTCTACTTTGTTTTTCAAACTCATTAACAAAGAATAAGCCCCCTTTACTACAAACTCAGCAGACACAAGTTTGTTGGTTTGCAGAACTTCTGTAAACCCATTCTCCGTATTGCCTACTTGCACTTCCATCATTTTAAACTGATTGGCATCTATTTTAATAAAAGCATACTGTTTGTTTTCAAAAAGAACAATGGCTTCCTCTGGCAAGACGAAGGCCTTCGCATTTTTAATGGAAATTTCAGCATTCATATAAGTGCCTGGAATTAAATCGTGTTCATAAGTTTCAAAATGACAATGCACATCGGTATTTCTATCGGCTGAAATATCGTGACCAATCAATAAAATTTCACAAGGGTGTTTTTTTGTTGGCTGTGTATTTGTAAATGCATTTAGTTTCTGTCCAATATACAGTTTGCTAATATCCTTCTCATACACTTTCAAATTCAAATGAATATCAGAGGGATTAATTAATTCAAATAGGACCTCAGTAGGCGAAACATATTTACCAATATTCACATTTACTTTCGACACAAATCCATCGATAGGGGAATAGAGATGAATGCCTCTTGTTATATTAGTTACATTAAGTTTTATTATGTCGATGCCAACCAACTGTAACTTTTCCTTTAATGCACTAATCAATACTTCTTGAGATTTAAAATCTGATTGAGTTTGTTGCATTATTTTATCACTGCTTGCCTGAGTTTTATTCAACTCTTTCTGACGGTTAAATTCTAATTCTAAATAAATAAGTTTTTCTTTCGCTGTTAAATAGTCTTGTTGCAACTGAATATATTGTTCCCCTTCAATAAATGCAATAGGGTCGCCTTTTTTTATATGTTGCCCAGGCAAAAGATTAGTTGACTTTAAATAACCTCCCATTGGTACACTTACAGATATCATATTTTGAGGAGGCACATCAATTATGCCATTGACTTTTAAAATGGATGAGATTTCTTTTTGTTCCATTTTAGCTATTATGATTCCAGCATTTTTTATTTGGACATCAGATAGTTTAACAAGATTTATAATAGGAGTTTCCACATTAACTGCTTCTTGTTTCTTACTTCCACAAGAAATTAGAAAAAAAAGCGGAATGACAATAAAGTATATTTGTTTCTTACTATTTTTTGAGAATTTCATATTTATTGATTAATTAAGTAATGTAATTGGATAGTAGACTCGTTTAAGCTTTTCACTGATTCTATGTAATCGTTTTTTACAACAGTAGACTGATTAATTAATTGTACCCATTCCAGATAATTAATACCACCATTTGCTAATTGCAGATTGGCAGTATTACTAATGGTATCTGCATTTTTCAATGCAGTACTTTCAAAGTATTGAACAGTATGTAAATATTTGCTATATTGTAATAAGGCCGATTGATAATTAGAATACATATTTTGTAAACCAATTTTATAGTTATTTTCTGCAACCTGCTTATTTAACTTTGCACCAGCAATTTTCGATTTTTGGGCCTTTGCGAAAAGGGGGATACCCACTCCAACCTGAACAGCACTAAATCTAGTATCGCTACTATACAATTTATTATCTGCACCCATTCCTTTGATACTTGTATTGTTGTACCCGATTGTAAATCCTGGCATCAACAAACTTTTTTCCACTTCAATTATTGCATCTGCTATTTGTTGCTGATGCAAAATCATTTTTAAAATAGGATGTTCTCTCAACAAACTTGTATCATTAAAATTTATCGGATCCATTTTAAATTGCTGTTCGGAAGGACTATAAAGAACTGTAGTATTTAATAAAAGTTGAAACTGTAACTGTAATACAGATCTATCCTGTTCTAACTGTTGAATTTGAATATTTATTTGACCCAATTGAGTTTCCGCACTTGATTTTTCTAGTAAGTTTGTCTCACCTTTTACCAGTCGTTGTTCAGCTCTTTTATAAAATGCCTGATATAAACTATCTGTATAAAAAAGTAGTTTTCGTTTCTGCTCAATATAAATAATAGTATAATATAGCTGAGACAAGTCTTTCTTTAATAGCGCTTGCTT
>CAIJZG010000100.1 GCA_903825065.1 uncultured Bacteroidota bacterium | reverse complement strand
GATATGTTGGAATAATCATTGTAATTGGAACAATCAAATATCTAATACTAATCAACCACTTAATTTTAATGTCTAACCATATTAAATAAAAATCAAATACAAGTAGAAGTATAAATAAGATACGGAGGTAAATGTTCATTTTCAATTTCATACCTTTTCCTTTTGAATAGAAGAATATGAAATAAGTAATAAACCACTTATTTCAATATATGTTTTGATATCCTTATTAGTTAAAATACTGAAAAAGAAATTAGTTCCTATTTATAAACCAAACAATATTAAAATGATACAACCCTTTCAAAAATTTTAAAATCACCAAAGAATGTTGTCTTATTCATATTCTTTTACTAAAAGAATATAACAAAAGAAGTAAACCACTAATTCCCAATACAGTTTTCAAATCCTGATTAGGTATAAATCTGAAAAGAAAAATAGTTCCAATTAAACAACTTATAACTATTACAGATTTAAAATATGGGTTGGATAATATCTTATTCATAATACAATATACAACATTTAAATAATATTAAAAAAAACAAAAGATAATTTAATGAATTGTAAATCAAAAATCTAACCACAAAATTGTCTCATAAAACGAGACCAATCCTTTCATATAATGGTTAGATAATTGTAACGGACACTCTACCAAAAAAAGCCTCTCAAATTGATTGAGTGGCTTTTTTTATACCCATTTTTGAAACCTCCTTAATGTTTTTGCAAAAACTAACATCAAAAAAATGTTTTGTAACATTCGTCACATTAATACAATAACCTATTTGTTAGTTTTAGATGATTAAATCATACTTATTTTATATACCAACAAACTCAATGAAATGAAAAAAAACATGGGAACAATCGACAGAACAATTCGTTTAATTGTCGCAATTGTATTTGCTGTATTGTATTTTACAAATATTGTTACTGGAACAATTGGATTAGTATTAGTAATACTTGGAGCAGTTTTTGTATTAACAAGTTTAATTAGTTTTTGCCCGCTTTATTTGCCATTTGGCATAAATACGTGTAAAACAAAAGAATAACCCTCTTTTATAAAAAAAAGTAGGCAATTCTATTGTCTACTTTTTTTCACATCTTTGAATTATATTATTCTATCAAGTTAATGATGTAATCACTAAATAAAAAGCATGTGCGCTCCAATTCCAGTTGCTTGTTTATAAAAGTCGCCGACTGTTAATACGCCATCTAATTCAGGGAACATGTCTGCTTTTTCATAATGAAACATTTCCATTGCTAATTTGCAAGCCCATAATTTAACGCCTGAGGCTTTTAAAATTTCAAGGAATTCGCGCACTTCTGGCATGTCTAATTTTTCCATTTCTTTTTTCATCATACTGGTAGCTAATGCTTCCATTCCTGGCAATCCACCTAACATGGTAGGCATGTGCATAGCAGGATTTCCTACCGTAGCCACATGCAAATGATCTAATTTTTTATTGTGTACAGCTTCTAACCCAAAGAAAGTGAAAAACATTTCTGCTTCTATACCTTCCATTCTTGCACCATTAGCTAATACAAATGCTGCATACACATTTTCGATTGAGGCTTTAGAAAGTATGATCATCATCTTTCTGATTTCGCCATTATATTCACTCATGATTGAAAGTTTTGATTTTAATTAAATACAACTTGCGGGTTTAGGCACACCAGCAATTTTGGTGGCTGTTTTTAAAGGAGCATTGGGAAAGAGTGCATAGAAATCTTTGATATCCACTACCCCACTTTTCCCAATTTTACGAATGCTCAAAGGCGATTCATTTTTTACTTCCGTTTGAATATAATTAATGAGTTCCCAATGTTTTGGAGTGAGTGCTACCTGTGCTTCCAGAGCCAAGGCTTCTCCAATTTCTTTATTCCACTCATTAAAATTGGTAAGGTATCCTTCTTCGTTTACCTGAACTGTTTTACCTGCGATTAACTTTTCCATAAAATGGTTTTATTGTTGGTTAAAAATTTTTTCCTGCTGTTTTCATATGCGATCCTACAAATGGAATAGGTATCCCTTTTAATAACATATTCCAATAGATCCATCTAAAAGCTAATTTTCCCCAATGATTCAACATACTCTCCTTCAACAATTGCAAAGGGCCAATTCCAAGGAAAGGGAATAAACCAGAAACTGGTTCGTGGGTATAATTGAAATCAATTAATAATGCTTTGTTGTGGCCTGTTTCAATAAAACAATTCGCATGCCCATCAAAACTGGCTGATAATGGTTCCTCTTTTATATAGTGCAGTATATTCTCAGTGAGTATTTCAGCTTCAAAATGGGCTACAGAACCAGCTTTTGAAGCAGGCACATTCGTTGCATCACCGATCACAAAAATATTTTTGAAAGCAAGTGATTGTAATGTTTCCTTATTGGTGGGTACATAATTTAGTTCGTCACCCAAACCAGAGCGTTCCATCAATTCATCACCTTTATTAGTTGGTACAGTTACCAATAAATCAAATGGAATTACTTTACCACCATAATCAACGATTGTCTTTTCTTGGTTATTCACCTCAGCAATTGCAAAATCACTTTCGATGGAAATATTTTTCTCCCCTAACAAATGTTCTAAAGCTGCCGTAGATTTTGGCTTTGTGAAAGCACCACTCAACGGTGTTACATAAGTGATATTTACTTTTTCACGCATATTCTTGTGCTCAAAAAAAGCGTCTGCCAGGAAAGCAAACTCTAATGGAGCTACCGGACATTTAATGGGCATTTCTGTGATATGAACCACTAAATTTCCACCCTCCCAATTGCGTAACTTATTCCGCAATGCAAGCGCTCCTTCAAAAGTATAAAAATCAAATACAGATTTTTGCCATTCAGAACCTGCCATACCTTCAATTTCTTCTGGTGCAATTTTTGCGCCTGTAGCTATAATTAATAAATCATAGTTAATAATTTCACCTTCACTCAAAATAATCTTATTTTCTTTGGCATCAATTTTCTCAATTCTCTGCTGAATCAGTTCAACATTAGAAGGAATAAAGTCTTTTACATTTTTGATAATATTAGAAGGCTGATAAATATCGAAAGGCAAGAACAAATATCCTGGTTGATAATGATGCTCTTTTCTTTCATCAATAATACTTATCTGCCATTCTTTTCGATCTAATTTTTTATGAAGATGATTCGCCATCATCGTTCCAGCTGTTCCAGCACCTAAAATGACTAAACTTTTCATACAATATTTTTATGTTTTATTTGACAATACAAATGTCAATCAGACAGTTAATGAGCTGTGTGATGTTAGTTACAGAAGAATATGATTTATATCAGGTAATCAAATGTTATAACTGGATAATCAATTAATGTCTAAAAAGGTATTCCTTCAATAGGGTGACAAATGTTACCGTGAGCAAAAATGCATCCGGATACATTTGCATCAAATTGAAAATTCATGAACCCAAAATGGTCCTTTAAGTTTTTACTTTCTCTAGTTTTTTTCCTATCTGCGGCAGAACTGCAACAAATTTCAGCGCAAGACAGCACCAAATTCCTGAGTTTAAGCGATGCCATTGCCAATAGCTTGCAGAATAATCAATCGGTTCAGTTAGCGCAGCAGGATGAAAAAATTGCCAATGCTAAGTTTAATCAGACACAGGCAATCTATTTACCCCAAGTGGGATTTAGTTACACGGCTATGAGTACCAATAACCCATTAAATGCTTTTGGGTTTAAACTTCAGCAGAAATCAATCACTATGAGCGATTTTAATCCCGATTTACTGAACCACCCAAACGGCACTCCCGATTTCACAACAAAATTGGAAGTAATGCAACCCATCATAAATATGGATATGTGGTATCAGAAAAAAGCAGCAGCAAAACAAACTGAAATCTATCAGTTTCAAACTGAAAGAACCAAGGAGTATATCCGTTTTGAAGTGGAGAAAGCTTATTTACAGTTAGCATTTGCATACGATGCAGTAAAAGTTTTAGAAGATGCCAACAAAACCTCAAAAGCTGTAAACAAATTTGCAGTTGATCATTTTGATCAGGGATTGATTCAAAAATCAGATGTGCTGAATACAGAAGTACATATTAAGATGATAGAATCAAATCTTGCAAAGGCAAATTCAAATATTAAAAATGCATCGGATTATCTTAGTTTCTTAATGCATCTTCCTACAGGTGTGATTTATAAAATAAATGAGCCTGGCACAGGTAATTCCTCAGTTACAGAAAATAATATCAAGTTAACAGACTCAAGATCTGATTTTTTAGCTATGCAAAAAGCGATTGAAGCATCTGATTATGCCATTGCTTCTTCTAAAAAATCATACTTACCCAGACTAAACGCATTTGGATCGTACCAATTAAACGATAGCAGAATGCTAGGATTTGGTGCAAATGCTTATTTAGCGGGCCTGCAGTTATCATGGGACATATTTAGTGGTAATAAAACAAAAAATACCATTACTACTCAAACTCTAGAACGCAATAAATTAAAAGACCAGTTAGTACAGCAAAAAGATCAGAGCCATTTAGAACTGAATAAAGCGTTACGTGATTTGAATGATGCAAATTTTGAAGTAAAACAACAAGAAAAAGCAATAGACCAGGCTTATGAGGCTTTGCGCATCCTTCAGAACAGGTATGAACAAGGCCTAGCCAACACCACAGACCTGCTAATGGCTTCTTCTCAATTATCACAGCAACAACTGCTGAAAGCTCAAGCCTTATTAACAGGCAATATCACAAAAGCCTATATCCAATTTCTAACCAGCTCATTCAACAAATAAATCCATTCAACAATAGAGATATGAAAAGAAATATATATTTATTCGGACTAACATTAGTTACCATCATCAGTAGCTGTTCATCGAAAAAAGAGGAAAAAATAATCACAAACGACAGTGTTATTTTAGTGCAGGTTGCATCTCCATCTTCCAATAACTCTAAAGAACTAAACTTTAGTGGTCAGATAGAAGCATCTCAAACGGTGAATATCAGTACCCGCATGATGGGATTCATTACTGCAATGAATGTAAAAGTGGGAGACCATGTAAATAAAGGGCAACTTTTAGTAACCATTAGCAACGACGATATTAAGGCAAAAAAAGCACAGACAGAAGCCATGATTGCTGAAGCAGAGGCTGCTTACAATAATGCAAAAAAAGATCTGGACAGATTCAACAATTTATATAAACAACAAAGTGCTTCAGCTAAAGAATTGGATAATATCAATTTACAATTCAATTCTTCGAAATCTAGATTAGAAGCAGCTAAACAAATGCGTAATGAAGTAAATGCCATGATGAATTACTCGCAACTAACAGCGCCTTTTTCAGGAATTGTAAGTCAGAAAATGATGGATGCAGGAAGTATGGCTAGTCCGGGTATGCCCATTTTAACAATAGAACAAGCTGGTGTTTTACAAGTGAGTGCCTCTGTTCCTGAGAATAGTATTCAACAGATTCAACTAGGCTCCAATGCAACTATTCAAATTCAATCGGCTGATAAAACTTTTCAATCAACCGTTAGTCAGATCAATCCTTCATCTCAATTTACTGGTGGTCAGTTTATAGTAAAAATAAAAATACCTGAAACCGTACAGAAAGGTTTATATGCCGGCATGTATGCAAATATTTCAATTCCTCTAAAAAATGCACAAGTAAAAAACACAAATGAAGACGCTGTCTTGGTTCCGCTTTCAGTAATTGAAAATAAAAATCAATTAACAGGTTTATATACCATCAGTAGCAGTAATCATGCATTACTACGTTGGGTAAGACTGGGTAAAACTTATGGAGATAATGTGGAGGTTCTAAGTGGACTGGAAAAAAATGAAAACTTTATCATCCATGCAGAAGGAAAACTATTTAACGGAGCAAGCGTAAAAACGAAATAATTAATAAGATATGAAAAATGGTTTTTCAGGTAATATAGCAAAGTCATTTCTGCAGTCGAAATTAACGATCCTGCTGATGATAGCATTTTTATTGATTGGTGCATACAGTACATTTCTGATTCCTCGCGAAGAAGAACCTCAGATTCAGGTACCTATGGCAGATATTTTTATTGGCTATCCGGGGGCTGAACCAAAAGATGTGGAAACGAAAGTTGCTGCACCAATGGAGAAAATGATCTCGAATGTGAAGGGTGTGGAATATGTTTACTCTACCTCAATGAAAGGACAAGCCATGCTGATTGTTCAGTTTCAAGTTGGGGAAGATGTGGAACGTTCATTAGTGAAATTGTATAGTGAGTTGATGAAAAACATGGACAAGATGCCGCAGGGTGTTACGCTTCCATTGATCAAAACGAGAGCAATTGATGATGTTCCTGTATTTGGTATCACCCTTTGGAGTGAATCTTATGATGACTATCGTTTAAAACAGATAGGTCAGGAATTAAGCAGTGAAATCAAAAAGATCAATGACGTATCTGATATTAATATTCTGGGTGGAAGAAGTAGGGAGATTAAAGTGCTGGTAGATAAAAATAAGATGGCCGAAAACCATGTAGATTTTTTATCGATGAGCAAATTGATTCAAGGAAGTAATATGCAAATGCAGCATGGTAACTTATTGCAAAAAGATACTGCCATCAGTGTAGAAACTGGAAATTTTTTGCATACTTCAGATGATGTAGCTAATTTGATTGTTGGCATGAACCAACAGCAGCCTGTTTATTTAAAGCAGGTGGCTAAAGTGGAAGATGGACCAGAAACATCTAATCAGTATGTACTTTTTGGATATGGTAAAGCATCAGAAAAATTAGGTAAAGAACATCCTTCTAACTATCCAGCAATTACATTATCAGTTGCAAAGAAAAAAGGTGCAGATGCGATGAAATTGTCGGAAGAAATTTTAGCGAAAGTAAATCATCTGAAAAAGGAATTAATTCCGAACGAAGTGCAATTAACTGTTTCCAGAAACTATGGTGAAACAGCCAGTGAAAAAGTATCAGAATTATTATTTCACTTGTTCATCAGTATTGTTGTAGTTACTTTATTTGTAATGCTAGCAATGGGCTGGAGAGGTGGATTGGTAGTATTCTTATCCGTGCCAGTAACTTTTGCATTGACGCTTTTTGCCTATTACTTCATGCATTATACCTTAAACCGTATTACTTTATTTGCATTGGTATTTATAACG
>CAIJZG010000099.1 GCA_903825065.1 uncultured Bacteroidota bacterium | reverse complement strand
TGTTATCTTTAAATCAATATTGTTTTTCTGTAACAAAGGGATTTTGATTTAAAAATTTATGAATGAATTTATTAAATTGTAAAAAAAAATCTAAAGTGGTTTGGATAAATGAGATGTATTTTTATGCCTATTCACTTATCCTTACACTTTTTGTGAAAACAGGGAAAGTATTCAGCTGCTTTTTTTTGCCCTCATTTTGTTCAAACAATCCGTTGCGCAATCTGCACTAATGAAAATTCATTTTTCATCAGATTCTCTTTCTATACATTCATTTGAAAATAAAAATCACCAACTTTCATATTCCAAACAACCCTTGGCGCTGATCAGTTTTGTAATGGATGGAAAACGATATGATTCGAAAGAATCTGCGGCATATTGTAAAAGATTGCAAATACATTTAGATTCGAATATTCAAACAACCTATGGTTTATTCTCTGTCATAAGTTTTAAAAATATAAGTAATGACACATTAATGTTAGAAAATGTGTTGCCTTTCGGAGCTGCATCTGATCGAGTATATATAAGTGGTGCGGGTAAACACGAGTTATCTCGAACACATTTATTTATTCCGAATAAGCTTCCAGTTAATGTGATTGTTCCGGATAATAGTTGGGACCTTGGTTTTTGTACTTTGGCTGATCAATTTTCTGAATATCAAGTAACCGGGTTAGCCAGGCGGAACAAGGCTTCTATTAAAAATGCTGTAAGAACAAGATTTGAAACTAAATTATTTCCAGGTGGATCTGTGGAATATCATTTGTTTTTTGAATTAGTGAATGGAGATTGGCATAATGCATTAGAACAAGTCTTTCAAAAAAGAAAGCTCTATGATATGTCTAGTTTTGACAATAGCATGTTTGAACGTAAGGATTTGGAATGGGTTAGGCATTCATACGTGAGTACCATTTTAATGAATTGGAGTTCGGAGTATTATAATTATCAAGATGGTAAATTTCATTTAAATGAATATATAAAAAAAGGAAAGCGTTTGTATGGAGGGGATGATTTTTTAGCTATCTGGCCAACATGGCCAACTCTGGGTTTGGATCAGCGAAATCAATTCGATTTGTTTAAAGATTTGCCAGGAGGATTGTTACAATTAAAATCTATGGCAAATCAAATAAGAAAGCTTGGTACAAAACTTTTTATTTGTTACAATCCATGGGACGAAAGTACAAGAGGAGAAAATCATTTCGAAGGAATAACCAATTTGATAGCCAGCACTTCTGCCGATGGAGTGGTTTTAGATACTAAAGGAGAGTCTAGCAAAGAATTACAATTAGCTGCCGATAAAGTTAGGCCCGGTGTTATTATGTATAGTGAGGGCATGGCTGTGCCGAAAGATATGCCTGGTATCGTTTCTGGCAGAGTTCACAATGCACTGTATTATCCACCCATGTTGAATTTGAATAAACTAATTAAACCGGAGTTTGCCATTTTTCGAGTAGATGAAATTTTTAAAGAACCTATTCAGAGAGAATTTGCGATTTCTTTTTTTAATGGTTATGGAACCGAATTAAATATCATGGAACCCGGAAGACCAAATTGGGTAGATGAAGAATTAAAATACTTAGGTAGAACAAGCAGAATATTGAGGGAAAATACTAACAGCTTTACATCTTCAGAATTTCGTCCTTTAATTGAAACAGCAGCTGAAAATATCTGGGTGAATGCATGGATACATCCAGATAAAACTATATATACTATTTATAGTGTTATACCAGAAGGGTATCAAGGTCTGTTATTTAAAGTAATTCCAAAAGAAGGTTTCCATTTTGTTGATTTATGGCATCATCGAATGTTAAACCCACAAAAAAGAGAAAATCCAAAAGAAATAAAGGCAGATTGGTGGATTGAAGCAGAAACAAATTCTTTTCATAAAAAGTATCTAGGAACTAATAATGAAGGTGAGGTTGATTGTATTGCACAATTACAGAGCTTGATCAAAGCGGATAGAAATGGTGATATACTAAATATTTTTGTACCTAATAAGGGATCTGAATTAAGAGTTTGGACTGGTATTCCATCTTACGATAAAAAACCATTGATCTTGAAAACTGGTGCAAACAATTTATCTCTCATAGAAAAATTTGGAACTTATGAAGGTGATTTTGTAATTCAATTAATGGATAATGGAATTTTATTAGACGAATACATCGTGAACTTGAAACCTTCAGAAGCAAGAAGAATTTCAGCAAATGAAAAAACTAAGCATTCAAAATCTACTCCTACAGGAATGGTAATTATTCCTGCTGGAATATTTCTATTTACATCCACACATGGAGATGACTTTATTCCATATCCTAAACAGGATGAAGATAGTCTTTTTTCCATTCCATCATTTTATATGGATCAGTTTCCTGTTACTAATAAACAGTTTTATCTATTTATAAAATCAACAGTTTACCTGCCAAAGGATACCATAAATTATTTAAAGCATTGGGTAAATAATAAAGTTCCTGCAGGTTTGGAAAATTTTCCAGTTATTAATATTAGTTATGAAGATGCGAAAGCCTATGCTCGATGGGCAGGTAAAAGATTGCCTACTGAATTAGAATGGCAGTATGCAGCTCAAACCAGTGAAAGAAATGAATGGCCATGGAAACAATTGAATCCTGTGAGAAGAAAAGAAGAAGTGATCACTCAATCACTAACAGTTAGTTCTATTGAAGGAATTGATTCAACATTATGCAATACTGGAAACGGGTCACTATATCCTGTTGGTAAATATGCCAAGGGTGCAAATGCATATGGATTGCAAGACTTAACAGGATGTGTATGGCAGTTAACAAATGATTTATACCAATGTGGTAACTATCGGTATATCATGTTGAAAGGGGGCTCTTATTTCAAACCATCTAGTAGTTGGTGGTATGTGCAAAGTGGCCCCAGAGAATTACATTATAAACAATTTTTATTAAGAGTTAGTCAAGGGTTTGAACGCAATGCCACTGTTGGTTTTAGATGTGTACAAGATCGTTAAATAAAAAATGTCCCGATGGATGATGGGACATTTTTTATTAAGTATATCATTGATTTATTTTTTGTGACTAATTTGGAAAATTCTTGATAAGTTAAATCCAAACCTGATATCAAATTTTTTCCAATCGCCTGTTGTCTCTGTGATAAAGGCTCTTTCGTTCATACCAGCTGAATTAGACACGTGTAATTGAAACACGTGGCCTCCAGTTTCAATATCTACACCAACAGAAAGTGGATTAAAGTTAAGTGGTAAATTATTGGCATCTTTTTGAATACCATTTAACACATAAAAATAATCCCAGGTAAATGCAGTACGCTTGTTCATTTTTAATCTGCCTCCAAATCCAACTGCGTAAACATCGTTAGGCTGACTGGCAAGGGGAACGATATTATTATGAACAATAGTAGGAGTTACTTGAAGAGTAATGCCTTCACTGAATTTCCTTCCAATAATTACTTGACCATAATAAGCTAATCTTGAACTGAAGTAATTATGAATAGTAGGATCTGCATAAGGAAGGGAATTCAAAGTCATTCCACCAACTAAAGCAATAGTAGCAGGAAATGCATGATGTCCGGTAGACTGGCGAATAGGTGCTAATTTTATATAGCCATCAAATTCCTTTTTAAAGGTACTTCTGCCGAAACCAAATTGCAAGTAGCGCGTTACGCCGAAATCAAGTCCAATTCTCATACTAGCTTGATCAAATCCAGCAAATGTATTTGGGATATTAAATTGCCCGAAGCGATGTAAAATTCTAAAGTCCATTGTACCAGGAGAAAGGAATTCCATAGAATGGCCATTAATAACACGGATTGATTTAAACGCATTCTTTACAACTTCTTTCTTTGGTTTATCAGTATCTACCAAATCTAATAAGTCTTTATCCTGTGCTTTTACAGCATTTGATGTGAGTAGTATCATTAGGATACCGATAAAATATATTTTCGAATATTTCATTGTTCGTTATTGGGGATAAAACTTTGGTTACTTAGCTAAAGGGTCAAGCGTACAATCAACAACAATCTTTGCAAATTTTGCAACTTTATCAGCAACCAATTGTGGTATTACTACTTTGAAATCATCGAACTGAGCGATAAAGCTAGCCGATACTTCTATTTTTCCTGCTTTAACAGTAATTTTTCCTTCGGTTTCTATGTCTTTAGATTGACCATGCATATCTAATTTACCTTTAACCTTAGCTGGATAAACACCATCTTTTGTATAGTTAATAGATTCGTTATTAGTGATCGTTCCTTTGAAAGTTGTTTTATTAAATTTATCGCTTTCAACATAGTTCTCGTTGAAATGTTCCATCATTAATGCTCTTTCAAACTCGAATCCTTTCATTAAAACTGAAAATTGAATATCTGCAGTTTTAGTATCAATCACACAAATACTCGTTTTATTTACTCCAGTTATATTCTCTGGTGATTTTGGGGCGGTAGCATCGAAACTGATTTTACCGGTCTTAGTGAAAAACTTCTGAGCGTTACTTACCGATACAATTGATAAAGCGGCAACTAATAAAATTGATAATTTCATGTTGTATAAATTAATATTTAATTAAATGGTTGATTTATTTATTGATAGAGATACTTCGATTTAGGATAATATCAGATCCAAGTCCTAAATCATCTGCATTATAGCCAGTACAAATTCCTCTGATAACTACGGTAGATCCTACTGAAAGGTTGTGTGCATCTTTATTAAAGGCACTATCTACACTGCATCTAACTGAATTCATATTTACCGCATTTCCAAGAACAACGGTATGATATCCATTTGCATCAGTATCTATCTTTTTAATATTGCCCACGAGCTCTATTATTTTACCAAGGTATTTTTTATTACTTGTATTCTGGTCCTGGGTAAATTCATTAATCAATTGCATATCGGTTAATGAATAAGCAGCTTTTGCTTCAGCAATATCTACATTTTTACGGTTATACTCTTTATAGGCATATAATCCTACTCCCATTATTAAGAAAACGATAATCGTAATAATCTTAAAAATTAATTTCTTCTTTTTCATGACTTTTTTTTTAATTATTTAAACATCCGGCTGTAACCCATTTTAAAATTTTTGCCTGGTCGCAACTCGATAAAATGTTGCCTCCCTGCGGCATTGCAAAATATCCAGTAGCATGACTAATAGATCCATAGAGTTTTCCGTTTAGTCCTATAACTTTATCATTTGCATAGTTTGACATATTTACATTACCAGAACCACCTGTTGCGCTATGACATCCATAACAATTCGCTTGTAGAATGGGTACAATTTTAGCACTATAGGAAACCACGCCACTCGTATCGCAGGTGGCAGATGGATTTACTGGGTAAAGTAATTCTGCTTTATCATAATAACAGGCATTTATAAATATTGCTGTTCCGAAAATGAGCATTAGATAAAGGATATTCTTCTTCTTCTTCATAGTTTAGTTATTTGGAGCTCCAGCGGTAACCCATTTTTGAATTTGAGCAATTTGACATGCTGGTAATTGCGCAACATTTTTAGGCATTGCTGAATAACCGGCTGCATGATTTACTGAACCCATTAATCTTCCATTTAATGCATATACCTGAATGGTAGCGTATGTTGAAAGATCTATTCCGCCTCCACTTGCTGCAGCACTTGCAGAACTATGACATCCTATACAGTTTGTTGTAATAAGAGGCGCAATGGCAGTTTTATAAGAGGACGTTGTATCACAACTTGTACAGAAATTGTTTTTAGCACCTTGGTTAATCCATGTTTGTAACTGAGTTAGTTGTGCTGCTGTATATTTTGGTACACTTCCTCTAGGCATACTACCGCTTTTTGTGATAGTATATAAAGTACTACCTGCGGCATTGCCAGCTGAAACATATTTTACAATATTGGCATAAGCAGAAAGATTCACACCACTAGCTTTTGTAGTTGCATCATGGCAACCAGCCATCGCACAAGTTGAATTGATCAAAGGTCCAATGGTATTTTGAAAGTATACAGTATCTGGGCTACAATTTGAAGTAGGTACAGTTGTTGGAGGTGGTGTTGGTGGTACTGGAGGTGCAACTACAGTAGAAGTATCATTTTTAGCACCAGCTGCAATCCATTTAGCAAATTGTGTGATATTACAAGCTGACAATTGAGCCATTCCTTTTGGCATTGCTGAATAACCAGTTAAATGTTGGATAGATCCCAGCAATCTGCCATTTAAAGCATAAGCTTGTACGTTTGCAAATACTGTAAAATCGATTCCACCATTATTTGCATTACCCGCACTATGACAAGTGATACAATTAGTTTGTAGCAATGGAGCAATAGTGGTACTGAACAAGAATTTTGTGGTATCACAGCTTGAAACTGGTGGAACAACTACAATGACCGTAGCCGTATCATTTTTAGCGCCTGCAGCAATCCATTTTGATACCTGAGTTAATTGACAAGTACTTAATTGAGCACCGCCTTTCGGCATAGCTGAAATGCCTGCAGTATGATTTATGCCTGCCCAAAAACTTCCATTAGTTACATAAGGTAATAGTTTGGCATAAGTTGAAAGGTCAATACTTGCACCTGAAGATGCTGCAGTTGTTGCACCATGACATGCCACACAATAAGTTTGGATCATGGGATTAATTACAGTACTATAGTTAAAAGTAGTGGTATCACAAGTAGTAGTTCCAGTACCTCCTGTTGAACCTGTAGTACCTGTAGTACCTGTAGTACCTCCAGTTGTTGTTTTTGGCGCAACTGGTAATTCGTGCACACACGCAATAGCTACTATAACAGTAACTATAAAAATCGGAATAGCTCGGGACAAAAGCTTGTTCATAATCGTAGTTTAAAAGTATAAGTTGGGTAGAGTTTTGCCATCAGATAAACATGGTTATAAAATATCGTGCCAATTTTAGCGTGGTTTTCACCCTATTTTTCGTTTAACAGTTTTTTGTATATATATATAAATTATTAATATTCATTCTCAATCTGACTGAAATAGCTTTTTCATTTAATAAAAGTTTGTTCACTAAATATGATATACGATACAATCGTAGCAATAGTTTTGTTGGATTGCTGCTGCAGATTCAAAAGGGGTATTTTTATTTGGGTAGGGATATAGATATCCCCAACGGAATACTCTATATAGTAATAGATATGGGTTTAATTAAAAACGTTGCCTGTATTTTTTATTTTATTTTATTTTTTTTCTGACACTACGGGTATAGATTAATTGTTAATTAGATCTGATATCCGAAAAATTGATATTTATTGCTAAAAAAATTA
>CAIJZG010000098.1 GCA_903825065.1 uncultured Bacteroidota bacterium | reverse complement strand
TTCCGGAGTTCTGCTCGCTCGGATCAAAGCAATTACTTCATCCAAATGATCCAAAGCTTTCAAATACCCTTCTAAAATATGAGCGCGTTCTTCCGCTTTACGTAATTCAAATTTTGCTCTTCGAATTACCACTTCCATTCTGAACTCAATAAACTCAACAATGAGCTCTCTTAAGTTCATGATTTTAGGACGGCCTTTGCTGATTACCACATTATTGGTACCATAGCTGGTTTGTAGTTCTGTGTATTTATATAATTGATTGATGATTACTTGCGCAATCACATCTTTCTTTAAATCAATGACAATTCTGGTTCCTTCTCTATTATTACTTTCGTTATTTACGTGCGCAATTCCTTCAACAACTTTTTCATTTACAAGTTGTCCGATTCTATCCGTTAATTGATCTCTATTAACTTGATAAGGAACTTCTGTAATAACAATTTGTTCTCTGCCTGATGGTTTAGTATCTATTTGAACTTTACCACGTAGTACTACTCTACCGCGACCTGTTAATAATCCTTGTTTAACACCTTCCATACCGAAAATAATTCCTCCAGTAGGAAAATCAGGTGCTTTTACGTAATTGATTAATTCCTCACAAGTAATTTCTTTATTATCGATATATGCTACACAACCATCAATTACTTCGCTTAAGTTGTGGGGTAACATATTGGTAGCCATACCAACGGCAATTCCTGAAGATCCATTTACCAATAATTGAGGGATACGAGTTGGAAGAACTGTTGGCTCTCTCAATGAATCATCAAAATTCAACTGAAAGTCGACTGTATCTTTTTCAATATCATCCAACATTGCTTCTGCAATCTTATGTAAACGTGCCTCAGTATAACGCATAGCAGCCGGCGGATCTCCATCTTGGTTACCAAAGTTACCCTGACTATCTACCATAATATAACGCATCGTCCAATTCTGAGCCATACGAACCAAGGTGTCATATATCGAAGAATCACCATGTGGATGGAACTTACCCATTACTTCCCCTACGATACGGGCAGATTTTTTATAAGGCTTATTGCTGTAGTTTCCTAATTCAGTCATTGCATACAAAACCCTGCGGTGTACGGGCTTAAAGCCATCCCTAACATCAGGTAGAGCCCGACCAACGATTACCGACATCGAATAATCGATATAGGCCGTTTTCATTTGTTCTTCAATGTTTACGCGAATAATTCGGTCACTATCGCTTGTTTGTTCTGGTATTTGCGGATCTTCCATGTATCTTTTCTATACTTGAGTTTGTTCAAAATAAAGGCCATTTTCTGACCCATTTTCAAGGTTGGCAAATATAGTCTTTTCGAGGGGTAAAATTGCTTTAAAACCTTGTTTTTTAAGCTGTTTTATCCACAAAAGTGAACAGTTTCATTACCTATGCATTTTAGTCTAAAAATCAAGGGTTTAATTAACTTCAATTCAAAAATTTTAGGTATCCCTTAATATCAGAAAGCCCCCAATGCAGTATTGGAGGCTTTAAGTTGATTATTTTGATTTTAATTCCTTCTTTTAACTGATCCATCCCCAGAACTACTGTTTTTGGTTGTGGGAGATCCAGTATATCGAATATCACTTCCTCCACTAGCATGGCTTTCTAAATCCTTATTGACGTGAATAAAAGCATCACTCCCACCGCTTGCATGAATGATACAATTTTCAGCAATTAAATCAGCACCTTTAAAATCACTACCGCCACTTATATTAATATTTAAATGATTAGCAGATCCAGTAACCTTAGCATCACTGCCACCACTTGCATTCACTGTTAAATCGTCCACTACTAATTTCCCCAATAAATCTGAGCCACCCGAAAGCTGCACTTTTAACTTATCAACCTGTAGAATACCATCGATAAATACATCCGAACCACCCGAAGCAGTTAAAAGATCCATATTTTTTGCAGATACATAGGCCTTCATTTTGTGATTACCCCAATTCCCGATTCCCCAGGTTCCTTGATTACCTAAAGAAATTTTCAGGATCCCATTTTCAACTTCTGTTACAATTTTATCACGATATTCACTGCTAGAAGCACTTACCGCTAAGCCTTCTGTAGGAGATTGGGATAAATAAAGATCGATCCCTGCAGATATTTTAATTCCATGAAAAGGGGCAACCGTTCTTCCAATTGCATGATCATCATGTATATTTTTTTGAGCTTGGATGGCTGCGATTCCTCCAAATAAGATTGCTAGAGTTAGTAGGTATTTTTTCATGAGTTGTTTTTCTATAGAACGATCGAATAAATATTTTGTTACAGTCTTCTAAAAGATTTGGTTACGCTAGATTTGCAAAAGGATTTAACTAGACTATATTTATGAAATTCAGCAAGAGCCTCCTTTTATTTGGTGCAGGTAAATCTGCAACGGTACTAATTGATTATCTCAAAAATAAATCCGCAGAAAATAACTGGCTGCTCGTTGTTGCAGACAATAATTTGGAAGTAGTTCAAGCCAAGTTAGAAGATCATCCTAATACAAAAGCTGTAAAAATAAATATAGAAAACGAAATAGATAGAAAGCAATTAGTAGCTAATGCGGATATCGTTATTTCAATGATGCCTCCATTTTTGCATTATTTGATTGCTATTGACTGTATTGAGTTTGGGAAGAACCTATTGACAGCTTCGTATACAGATACAAAGATTCAGGCACTGTCTGATGAAATCAATAAAAAAGGATTATTATTTCTATGCGAAATGGGGCTCGATCCTGGCATCGATCATATGAGTGCCATGAAATTGATTGATGAGATAAAATCAAAAAATGGAAAAATAAGTTCCTTCAAATCGCATTGTGGTGGTTTGGTCGCACCGGAAGATGACGATAATCCCTGGCATTATAAAATTAGTTGGAACCCACGTAATGTAGTTCTTGCTGGTAAAGCCGGTGCAACTTTTAAAAAGGATGGACAAGTATTTGAAAATTCTTATGCAAAAATATTTGATACAAAAGAGCAAGTAGCAATTCCTGGTCTTAGTTTACTTTCTTTTTATCCAAATAGAGATTCAATTTCATACATTGATCTTTATCAATTAGATGATATTAAAACCTTTATTAGAACAACTTTACGATATCCATCATTTATAGCGGGCTGGAAAAAAATGGTGGATTGGAAGTTCACTGATGAAATCGAAAATATTCAAACAGCGGGAATGACGATTGCTGATTTTTTTACTATTCGGTTTAAAGATTTGGATAAAATTGATTTATCGGATACCGCAATTATCGAACTGTTTGAGTATTTAGGATTGAATGATCATCAAACAAAACTGCCCATGAACAATGGCACTTTCGCTGATGTGCTTCAATTTGTTTTAGAAAATAAGTTAGTATTGAAACCAGGAGAGAAAGACATGGTAGTGATGTTACATGAAATAGAATATTTTATTGGAGATACGTTACATCGCATTGAAAGCTCCTTGGTTACTGTAGGAAAAGATGATCAAAAAACTGCTATGGCAAAAACTGTGGGCCTTCCTTTAGGAATTGCAGCTGTGCTTATTTTGGAAGGGAAAATTATTGATAAGGGTTTACATATTCCGATTATTCCCTCCATTTACGGTCCAGTTTTAATAGAATTAGCAAAGGAATCCATCCAATTCAAAGAATCTCATTTTTAATTTTTATGACTTCAGATATAGCA
>CAIJZG010000097.1 GCA_903825065.1 uncultured Bacteroidota bacterium | reverse complement strand
GACAATAACAATTGATAAGGAAATCAACGTCGCTATCGAATTGCTGGAATTTAGATATGGAAGTGTTGCCTTTACATTTGCTTCTTCAGAAGTGAACATGAAAATAGAATTTGAGGTACAGCATGATGATATCCGCCCTGAATTCGAAGTGCTTAAGCCCTATTTTGTAAAGTACCTGAAGTCAAAAAATATTAAGGCGAATATTTATGCAGAAATTGAGAATAGTCAATTGGTATCTCAATTAGCTTCTTCAGAAGATATCAAAAAAATAAACAGGCAGATTATTGAAGGAGTTCGCTTCCAATTTATCACCAAGTCACTTTTTAATCGAACGAATGCCGAAAATAAAAATGTTGTGAATCAGCAGCTTCAAACAGAGCATCCATTATATGAATCAGGAGAAGAAATGTTGGAAGATATGTTAAAACATACTCAGTTTAAGCATCACCGTCAGCTCTGCTATCTAGCTGATAAACATGCGGGACATTTAGTAAAAATTCGATTTGTTTTACAGCCCTTTTCTTTTGTATTTCTGCTGGAAGGAATAGAGCAATTTCACATTATCTTGGAAACACTTGATACCGAAAAGGCAAGTTATCTGTGGCATTTTCCTAAAAGAGTATCTGAGTTACCTATAAGATTGAAAGAGATAGACAACCATTTGAATATTATTCGAGAGCTAGGTCGACAGGAATTTCTTAAAGCTTCACCGGAAAATTTTAGCCGCCTTCTTCATGATTATGTAGATATCCAAAGAGGATTTATAATTTGGAAAGATATGTTAGAAGAAAGGATAGTTTAACGCATAAATGAGCAAATCCTTTTGTATAACTCTCTCTAACCCTAATGGGACAAAATGAGCATTTTTCGAACCACTTTTATAATCACGAAAAATAATAATCACTCCCATAACATATTCACTATCTATCCAATTCATACATTTTATAGCATGTGCATCGTAGCCAACAACTTCAAATCTGATAAAAAATGGTTCGAAAGAGGTGCCGCAAGGGCTACACTAGATTATCTGAAACCCTTGATTATATTAATAGTCAAGGGTTTTTTGTTCCCGTAAGTTACAGTTTGGGTTACAGTTTTCCAAAAACGCACTTAAATACTAATTAATATCAATAAATATTAAAACTCCAATCAATCTTTAATCTTTAACCCAAATATTAGAAAAATGTCAATTTATTCTTTGAAACTAGTCTGTAATAACAATATCGATAATCATGCTGAATGAAAGACTGTTTATCGTATAACACCTTTATTTGGGCTTGTTACTTTAAAAACCTGCATGAATTCATTTTCTAAACTATTGTAACTTTATTTAAACCCGCTCCAATTAATTTGAAGACATTCCATACTTTTTCAAAGTTTGAACCGAGCAAGACGAAATTGTAAAAAATCAATAAGATAACTTGACTTATACATTTATAGATATCAAAAAATTTCTTGAAGATCAAGTGGGATGTGATGATGAAGAAATAACTGAATCTTGTGATATTGTAAATGACTTAGGTTGTTATGGAGACGACTTTTTTGAATTAATGTTTGATTTTTCCAAAAAATTCAATGTTGATATGACCCCTTATTTGTGGTATTTTCATACAAAAGAAGAAGGGAATAGCATTGGAGGCGTATTTTTTAGGCCTCCAAACAAAAGAGTAATTCGAATTCCAGTAACACCAAAAGTTTTAGTTGAATGTGCTTGTGCTGGAAAATGGATAATTATATATCCAGAACACGAATTGCCTAAAAAAAGATATGATCTTATATTCAATTTAATATTGATTATATCATTTATTGTATTTATGATTTACAGATGCTTTAAATGAGAATAATGCTAGTTTTAACATTAAGATGAATTTTCATGAGAGAAAATGAAATCATTAACCTGCTTAAGCCCATTGTAGAAGAAATTGTACCATCTTCTGAATTGATTTTTAAGGAGGCGGTATATAAATTATTCTCCGCAGATATTGATGAGGAAAATCTAACTCTTGGTTTTGCTAAATTTATTAACCGCAAACTAGATTATGACTTCCCAGAAATAGATCAGAAATTTCCTGAAATTTTTAAAACTGAAAAATACGAAAGATGGTATTTCCAAATACTGTCTATAATATTTGAAAACACATTAAAAAATATAACTGAAAACACTAATCTTACTAATGGAGAAAAAATCACAGAGCTACAAGAAGTTATTTACTTTTTAAAAGATATAGAGTTCACTCATCCAATTATGTCAGAATATTTCACAAGATTTTACGATTATTGTGAAAGAAAAATAGCCTCCCTGAATCCTGTTAATTCAAAAAATGATCCCGCACAACTCTATTATTGGCCCCATAGCTCTGATAAGCTAAAAAAGTTAGAGTATTTGCTTGAGATAAATCAAATAATTGAACATAACCCAAACTTTGGATATTCATTCAGCGTATTTAATCTTCTACCTAAATATAGAACCAAATGGAAATTAAAACAACGAGATTTATTTGCGCTTTTGTATCTAATTTTTAATAAAGAAATTATCTTCAAAAATGAGAATATGTCTGTTATTACCATTTAACCAAGAAAAATCTCCATAAGCAAAAGGTACACTTGCTACATGTGCTGTATCTTCTGCAACTACATAACTATTTTGTCCAACTTTCCTAGTAAATGTTTTTACTTTCTTATCAGACTTTTCTGCAAAAATATTTTTCTGAAATAAAGAATTCTGATCTCCGAATAATAAAGAAATACTTTTTGATTCTATTGAATTTTTCTCATTAAAATCAATAGGGTTAGCATTCTCTGTTGTTGTTAAACTAATTTGTTTGTTTTCTTTCTCTTGTTGAATGTTAATTGATTCAGGTTTTTGAGCAAAGGCATTTAAGTACACAAATGTGCAAAGAAAAAATGCAGTAGTCGTTTTGGTGTAGATCATTTCCAATTCTTTTAATGATGAAATAGCGTTTATTCTTCTTACTGCAAGCAAATCGTTTGCATTTCATAAACCGATATGGAATATAAAATGTTAAATTATTTTGATCGATCAAATAATTACAACCAATGTGCCAATAGCGTGCCAAGAGGGAAATACATATATTTATCATTTAAAATATCATAATGATAGTAGCAGTTATACGTAGTTTCATTTTGAAATGGTTGAAAATTGAAATATTAAAAACTATATCATATTGATATTTTATTATCATTTTGATATATCAAAATGATATGGACTGTTAATTCCCAGAATCGTCGGGATTACTATATTTATCCAATTTTTTTTTTGTAATAAGACTGGGGAAGAATATGCAATTAAGAAAATCTTGTAATATCTAGATATGGCTATGAATAAGCAATTGAAATAATTAAAAATTTGAAATAGCAATACATTATCTTATGACATAAATTGTAATGCTTATGTTATATGAATTTTTTATCAAATTATCTTTTAATAAACATTGGATGAGTGTATCTGTGGTTTTAAATTCTTGATCACAAGGGGCATTTTGATATAATTTGAATTTTTGAGATCATATTTATCCCAGGTGTCAGCAAAAACTGAAAACTTGCCTTTTTCTCTAAGAGGCTGTATATAACTTATTTGAGCTCCAAAAGTAATTTCTGAATCAATTCCAAAACAAGGATTCCCAATTGTTTCCCAAGGACCCATCGGACTTGTTGCAATAGCATACAAAGCTTTATTGGGTGCCCAACCCGTGCATAAAGAAGTAACCAGATAATATAGCTTTTCATATTTAAAAATAGCTGGCGATTCTCTGCGTTGATTGATTAATAGTTTCTGATAATTAGGCCTTACATTTAAATAGTCATCAGTTAACTCATTTACATGCATGGTATTATTATTTTCTGAAGCATTAAACAAATAAGCTTTCCCATTATCATCCTTAAAAATTGTCATGTCTCTCGAGTCTTCTCCGTTTGGTTTAAAACTATTGACTAATTTAAAGGGACCTTCCGGCTTATCACTGATTGCAACACCAACATGCGCATAGGAATAATCATTTTTATCGAGATGAACCCACATGACAAATTTTCCTGTTGTTTCATTATAAATAACTTTTGGCCTTTCAATAACTCTGGAAGTGTCTATGTCGCTTGAGGTATTTTCCATTGATGGACTTAGTACAATACCAAGATTTGTCCAATGAATTAAATCAGTCGATTTATAACAAGAAATGCCACCAGCTGGAACCCTATAGCATTCCCATTGTTGATTAGGTACCAGCCAGGTTGACCCATTTTTTATTTCACCATACAAATAATACACGTGATTATAATTTAATATTCCAACTCCATGTGCGTTTACCTTATTATGGTAATTATCAATTGTGGGTTGAATGATCTGAGTATTTAAAAGTTTATCAGTTTCAAGTTTTCCTCTTTTTAAAGAAGTCCAAGTGTTTAATTCAAATTGATCTTTTTCATTCAGTTGATTAAAAAGAATGACAGAATCTTTTCCCAAAAAACGATTGCTAACGAAACTGAATGACTCATGATTGCTAAGTATGTCGAATTTTAAAACTATATTATTTCTATTAACAATCGTATTGTTTTTGAAAAGCAAATGCTTGAATTGCTTCTGATCTTGGGCACTATTCCAAATATATACCGCAGCATTACCACCTGATTTCAAACCATCATTATAACTACTACAATTGATAACTGTATTATTATCCCAATTAGAAGCTCCGGCATATTGATAAATACCATATCCGGCTCCTTCATTTTCATAAGATTTACAGTTTCGAATAATTGCATTTGTTACTCCCCCATCTAAATCAAAACCACCTCCATCAGAACCCCCTTTTGATGTTTTATTATGATGAGATCTGCAATTTTGGATTATAACACTGTCTGACTCATACGTCCATATACCAACAGGCCCATTGCCAATTCTGGGCATATCCCATCCATTATTATAAGCCTCGCAATGATCGATGAGTACTTTGGTACATAAGCCAACCAATATGCCATTGCCGCTATGATTTGTAAAATTGGTTGGATCACCTGGATTATTGAAAGCCTTGGAATGCTTTATCGTGATATTAGTAGAAGATTTTTTATCAGTTCCGTCAACCATGATACCTACCGATCCATTATTTTCAGCCACACAAGAATTTATTTTAATAAAACGGGATGAAAAGATGTACAATCCTGCTTTTTGAAATCCTTTTATTTTTATTCTGTTTAAGTATATATTTTTTGAACTGATTACCGAACAACCATTGGTTGTATTTCCCTCTTTTCTTCCGCTTCCAATCAGATTCAAATTTTCAATTTTAAAATTGGAACAATTTTTCAAAAGAAAGGCTTCATTGTTCTCTCCCTTGATGGTAGAAAAACCATTGCCATAAGAAGTAATTAAAAGATTAGATTTTATATTCTCAAAAAATAATTTGCCAACAAATACATCCTTTGATTTAAATAAAATACTGTCGCCATCTTTTATCTCTAAATCTTTTATTTTATCGATTGTTTTAAAAGGGGATTTTACTGTGCCATCATTAATATCACTACCACTTGTAGAAAAATAGTAAGCTCTTGGCTTATTACTAATTTGGCTTTGAACAACTATACTAAAAAAGGACGAAACAAATAGAATCAGCAACTTTATTTTATAAGATAACATAAACTATATTTGATTAAATAAATTCAACTACAATTTATCTATTTTTTTTAATACAAAAAGTAGTCACGCATTATTGTGTTTCGTTTGTATTCTCTTACTAATTTTATAGCAGTTTCTGCAATTTTTATAAAATAAATTGCATATATATATTTTAATAAAAATTCTAATTACCTTTATAATATTGTTTACACAGTCAATACATATCAAACTAGTTGCTATTTTATTAGTAGTGGCATTTTTTGCTCAAACTTTCAGCAAAGGATTGATTGTTGCTAATTACTTCACAAATACACAAGCCTACGCTAAAAATTGTATCAATAAGGCAAAGCCCAAAATGCATTGTAATGGGAAATGCCAAATGATGAGGAAATTAAAGCAGGAAGAAAACAAAGACAGTCAAAATCCTGATCGGAAGAATGAAATTAAAATAGATTTACTTTTCCTTACTCAGTCTAAACAAACGCTTTCAATCATACTAGGTTTCTGCAATAAATCATTTCCACACTTACAGCATAAACTGACCAAGGATATTGCGGCTGACTTTTTTCATCCACCAACCACCGTTTAGTTTCTTATCCTTTTTTACTGATTTCTAATTATTCATTTATTCTAATTTTAGTATGAAAAAATATTTCATTACTGCCATCTTATTGATGGTGGTATCAAGTTCTTATGCATGTAGTATTTGTGGTTGCGGTGCTGGTAATTTGTATATGGGGTTATTTCCCAATTTCAAATCCAAGTTTTTTGGCATTCGTCATAACTATAGTGAGTACAACACCTTTCTTTTAAATAATCCAGCCCAATTCAGTCATAACTTTTACAATTCAGTAGAAGTTTGGACCGGTTTCAATATTGGTAAACGCTGGCAGGTACTGGCTTTTCTTCCCTATCATTATAATATTCAAAATGATGACGATCTTGGCAGAACTTCTAAGTCAGGATTAGGTGATATTACTTTATTGGCGAACTACAAATTATTTTCTACACCCTTCTCCTCACATGTTCCTGGAAGTCTTTCACATCAACTCTTCATAGGTGGTGGCCTAAAATTACCTACCGGTGCGTTTCAAGTGAAT
>CAIJZG010000096.1 GCA_903825065.1 uncultured Bacteroidota bacterium | reverse complement strand
CAAATAATAAAATGGTTCTGCTTCCCAGCTTAGAAATGATCCAACCTGTAAAGGGCAAACTACACATGGTACCCACGGGCATGGCAAAAAGAATGAGCCCCAATTGTCCATCGCTCAGACCCAGATGGTGCTTGATATCAGGGATACGGCTAGCCCAGCTAGCAAAACAAAGGCCTGCAATAAAAAAGAAAACCGCGATGGCAATCCGGTAGTGTTTTGGGCTGATAGTACTCGAATTCATTCAATTAAAGGTAGTACAAGGAAGGGAAGTCGCCCAATTCGGTTATATTTGCGACCCGAAACTTTAGCAGTGTTTCGTAAAATTAAACATTTCAAATTCAAATTATTTTATATGTATCGTTCGCACACTTGTGGTGAATTAAGAATCAGTGATGTTGGCAAGAAAGTAACTTTGGCGGGTTGGGTTCAAACCGTTCGAAAATTTGGTGCCATCACATTTGTAGATCTACGCGATCGTTATGGCATTACCCAATTGTTAATGGGTGAAGATTTGAATGCAGTGTTAGATGCAAATCCTTTAGGCAGAGAATTTGTATTGCAGGCTGAAGGCATTGTTGCAGAAAGAAGTAATAAAAATAGCCATATTGCAACTGGTGAAGTAGAAATTTCTATCAGTAGTTTTAAGATTTTGAATAAATCTGCAGTACCACCATTTACCATTCAGGATGATACGGATGGTGGAGAAGATCTACGCATGAAATATCGTTATTTGGATTTGCGTAGAAATGCAGTGAAAAAAAATATGGAACTCCGCTATGCGGTAAGTAGATCAGCAAGAAATTATTTACATGAAAATAATTTCATGGATATTGAAACGCCTTTCTTGATTAAATCTACACCAGAAGGTGCCAGAGATTTTGTAGTGCCTTCCAGAATGAATACAGGACAGTTTTATGCATTACCTCAATCGCCTCAAACATTCAAACAATTGTTGATGGTAAGCGGTTACGATCGTTACTATCAAATTGTAAAGTGTTTTAGAGATGAGGATCTGAGAGCTGATCGTCAGCCCGAGTTTACGCAGATCGATTGCGAAATGTGCTTCGTAGAACAAGAAGATATATTGAATATGTTTGAAGGTTTGGTGAAACGTATTTTCAAAGACGTAAAAAATATCGATTATACAGAACTAGTGGAACGCATGAGCTGGGAAGATGCCATGTGGCAGTTTGGAAATGACAAACCAGATATTCGTTTCGGCATGAAGATTGCGAATTTGAAATCTGCTTTTTTGAAAGGTGGAAAGATCAGTGCTGTTGGTGAATTTATTAATGGGGCAGGTTTTGGTGTATTTGATAATGCAGAAACCGTTCTTGCTATTGCAGCTCCTGGTTGTAGTGAATACACTCGTAAACAAACAGACGAATTAACTGAGTGGGTGAAGCGTCCACAAATCGGCATGAACGGTTTGATCTATATTAAATGCAATGTTGATGGTACTTATAAGAGTAGCATAGACAAATTTTACACTGAAGAAAAATTAAAATCCATTGCTGATGCAGCAGGTGCAGTAGCTGGTGATTTGGTTTTAATTCTTGCAGGTAGAGAAGAAAGAACTCGGAAAGCTACTAGCGAATTACGTTTAGAAATGGGCAAACGTTTGGGTTTTAGAAAAGAAGATGAATTTAAAATGCTTTGGGTATTAGATTTCCCGTTGTTCGAATATGCAGAAGAAGACAATCGCTGGGTTGCGCGTCACCATCCGTTTACTTCTCCTAAACCAGAAGAAATTGAAATCATGATTAACAATAATCCATTGATCGAAAACGCAGATAAATATTTAGAGCATCCTTATTCTAATATTAAAGCCAATGCTTATGATATGGTTTTGAACGGAAATGAAATTGGTGGTGGTTCTATCCGAATTTATCAGCGGGCTTTACAAGAAAAAATGTTTGCAGCTTTGGGGATGACCGAAGAAGAAGCCAACCATAAATTTGGATTTTTATTAGGTGCTTTTGAATATGGCGCCCCACCACATGGAGGATTAGCTTTTGGATTTGACCGCCTTTGTGCTATCTTGGGTGGAAGTGAAAGCATCCGCGACTTTATCGCCTTCCCTAAAAACAATAGTGGACGCGATGTAATGTTAGATGCGCCAGGTCCGATAGATGAAAAACAGTTTTCTGAATTACAGATTAAATTAGATATTAAATAAAATAATAATACTAACTTTTTTAAAGGGAAATCTCAGTAATTTGGGTTTCCCTTTATTTTTTTTATAGTATTTACATCTTTTTTATAGATATTTTCTAATAATAGCGAAATAAAATAAAATTATTCTTAATTTACATAAGTTGTTTGTGGGCCAAGCTGGTCAACAATTAACTTTTTTTGTAACTGACCATACAACTATTTCTTATGACGGGAGAGTTCCTTTTTAATCAATACCCTATTGCTTCCCATATATGGGATGAGATGAAAGGCGCAGAGGGTATCAGAAATCAGTATCATAGCATATACGAGGCCTGTCAAAAATTGAACCTGGACGAATTTTTACAAAAACATCAGTTGGCTGCCGAACTGTTTATGAGCCAGGGTATTACTTTTACAGTATATAGTGAGAATGAAGGCATTGAAAGAATATTCCCTTTCGACATCATTCCAAGAATTATTACAGGTGCTGAATGGGACCATATAGAAAAAGGGATCAAACAACGGCTTACCGCTTTGAACCTTTTTTTAAAAGACATTTATAATGAACAACAAATTGTCAAAGACGGAATTATTCCTGCTGATTTAATCGCGTCATGCCCACATTTTACCAGAGAAGTTTTTGGCATTCAGGTACCCTTCGATATTTATGTACATATCGCTGGCATTGATTTGATAAGAGGGGATGACGGAACCTTTTATATTTTAGAAGATAATTTGAGAACGCCATCAGGTGTTTCTTATATGCTTGAAAATAGAGAAGTTACTAAACGGATCTTTCCAAATTTATTGGGAGATAGTAATGTAAGGATGATTAACAACTATCCCCTGCTTTTACATGACAATTTAATTTCCTTTGCACCCAGGCAAATTGCAAACCCAACAGTTGTTTTATTAACGCCGGGCATTTATAATTCTGCTTATTTCGAACATACTTTTCTGGCACGTCAGATGGGTGTACAATTAGTAGAAGGCCGAGACCTTTTGGTGAACGATCATAAGGTTTATATGAAAACAACAGCTGGCCTTCGTCAGGTTGATGTAATCTACCGAAGAATTGATGATGAGTTTTTAGACCCATTAGTATTTAGGTCCGATAGTGCATTAGGAGTTCCGGGTTTAATTAGTGCATATCGCAAGGGAAATGTAGCGATTATAAATGCTTTAGGAAATGGTGTAGCCGACGATAAAGCAGTCTACGCTTATGTTCCAGCTATGATTAAATATTATCTCAATGAAGAAATTATTCTTCCCAATATTCCTACTTATCATATGAACAATGTTGAAGAAAGGAATTTTGTTTTCGAAAATATGCATAAAATGGTGGTGAAAGAAACAAATCAGTCTGGAGGTTACGGCATGGTGATGGGAAATAGTGCTTCAGATGAAACTTTGAAAAAAGCTAAAGAAAATATCTTGGCAAATCCACGAAACTTTATAGCACAACCCATTATACAATTATCAACGGTACCTTGTTTAATTGATGGAAAACTACAGCCGCGACATGTAGACCTTAGACCATATGCGCTTTGTGGACCGAATGGTATTAGTATTGTTCCAGGGGGACTAACCAGAGTTGCATTGAGAGAAGGCTCACTGGTTGTTAACTCGTCGCAGGGCGGAGGTAGTAAAGACACTTGGGTAGTGGATTAATACAACCATGTTTTGAAATAAAATTGAAGAACCAGCACAAATTTTAGTACATGTTAAGTAGAATAGCAGATTCATTATATTGGTTACACCGTTATATGGAAAGAGCAGATGGAATGCTGCGCTTAATGCATACCAGTTATATTTTATCTTTCGATAAAGTACAGGCTAGCAGCATGTCTTGGGAACCCTCTCTTCGTATTTTTACTGTATTGCCTAAAGAAGAAATCGATCGGATAAAAAAGGACAATGCAGCTGCATTACATTATTTATTTCTGGAAACTAAGAATCAGAATTCATTAAAAGTAATCATCACAAAAGCACGTGAAAATGCAAGAGGTGTGCAAGATCAGATAACTAAGGAAGTATGGGAACAAGTAAACTTATTATATCATCAAATTAATAAGCCTGGCTTAAAAGAAAAATTAGCCGGACCAGAAGCGATAAGAACTATTGATAGCTTTATAAAAAGCAGCGATCAATTTTGCGGCATTACGGATAGTACAATGCCTCGTGGCCAGGGTTGGAATTATATGAATTTGGGGAAATATACAGAGCGCTGTTTAATGACGACTGAATTTACCCATTTTTACTTCAAAAAGTTGGATTTCGATTTAAAAGACGAACAGGACATTATTTTCTGGAGAAGCTTACTATTGTCGTTATCAGGCTATGAATTACACCTGAAAAATTATAGTAACCTCAAACATAATTACAATGTTTTACAGCAATTAGCTTTCGATAAGAACTTTCCGAGAGCAATTTATTATTCTTTAGACCGTGCTAATAGATATTTAACCGAAATTGCAGGTTCTAATCCAGTGGAGGGTAGCATTAAACTGCTCAGAACTTATGGAAGGCTATATAGTTCTGTAAAGTTTGCTGATATTGAATTAGTGGAAAGAGAAGGTTTAGAAAAATATTTGATTTATGTCCGAAATGAGTTAAATGAATTCAGCCAAGATTTAGGCAGAATTTATTTCTCTTATTCTTAAACAAAACCAAGAATGTCTGTTTTTACAATACATCACATTACAAAATACGAATACGATAGGCCAGTAAAAGAAAGTGTAAATGAAATAAAAATATTTCCATTTGCGTCAGCAGAACAAGATGTTTTACAACATGATGTAATCATTACAGAACAGCCAGATGTATTGATTTTTGATGATTATTGGGGGAATAAAACAGGTTGCTTTAACCTTCTTTCGCCGCATAAACACTTAGTCATAGAAAGCAAACTGAAAATTAGAAACTCGAAAGATCCCAATCCAACCTTTCCAATTGTTTCCTACACACAAGATTTAGATTCATTTATTTTAAATGATTTAAAATTGTTGGAACTGGCAAGAAGTACTGAAACAAAATCAATCGAAACCATGCGCAATTATGTGGATGGTTTTTATCATTCTCAAAAACCAATTTCTCAAATTGTTAAAGATTGTTGCAGTTTTATATTTACAGAATTTACTTATATAAAAGGGATAACAAATATCGAAACAACAGTTGATGAAATTGTAGAGCAGAAAGCAGGAGTTTGTCAGGATTTTGCACATGTAATGCTTGAATTATTACGAATGATTGGAATTCCATCGAGATATGTGAGTGGTTATATTTGTCCAAATAAAAACGGAATGAGGGGCGAAGGAGCAACCCATGCTTGGGTAGAAGCTTTTATTCCACATTATGGATGGTGCGGGATTGACCCTACCAATAATACCTGGGCTACTAATAACCATATCATCTTAGCGGTTGGACGAGATTTTAAAGATTGCACACCCGCCAAGGGAACATTCAAAGGCCCTGCGCGTCAATTTTTGTCTGTATATGTTTCAGTTGGTTACGAAGATGGCCAAGTATTTGAAGAAGTGACAGATGTTCAATTACAAAAACAAGCAGGTGCTGAAGTAACTGAATTAATAATCGATAACTTTGCTGAACACCAACAACAACAGTAGTTCGTTTGCTTATGAAACAATTGACCCTCTTCCGATTCCTTACTTATATTCTTTTACCCTTTGCTTCATTCTTTGCTTTCATTGACTTAATCATGCTATTGAGTGCATTAGGGAATCCAACTTTATTGTTCGCAGTGTTTTTAATTGCCGCTTTCTGTATTTATGTTTTTGCTTATATCATTTTCTTAAAAAGGCATATTGATCGTAATCAACATGCTAAATCATCCTTAAGGGATTGGATAAAAGTAAATGCTTATGCTAGTTTGTTTTTAGGATTTCAATTTCTAATTACAGCAGTTGGCATTTTTTATATGGGGGAACACGATTTAAGAAATGTAGTTGATAGGTTTCTGGAGACTCAACCGAATATGCCGGGAGAAATCAATATTACATTATTTGTTAAAGTGATGAAAGGTGCCGCCTATTTCTTATTTTTCTTCTCTTTTATTTTATTAGTCCATATTACAATGGGTTTAAGAATTTTAAAGCAATATGCCTTCCTCTTTGCCGAAGAAGTAATAGACTAAGATAAAATTTACATATCTGTTTCATCCATCCTTTTTAGTACTTTAGAATGGTGAATCCATCTACACCTTTAGCAGAAAGAATTCGTCCAAATACACTAGACGAATTGATCGGGCAAGAACACTTGACTGGTAAAGGATCCATTCTAAGAACTGCTATTGAAAATGGCCGTATACCTTCTTTGATCTTATGGGGACCTCCTGGCGTAGGGAAAACTACTATCGCGAATATCATAGCTCATACTATGCATGTGCCCTATTTTCAATTGAGCGCAATTAGCAGTGGCGTAAAGGATGTGAGAGAAGTCATCGAATCAGCAAAAGAACATATTGGTGCTATTTTATTTATCGATGAGATTCATCGATTTAATAAAGGCCAACAGGATGCCTTACTGGGAGCAGTTGAGAAAGGTATCATCACTCTTATTGGTGCAACTACTGAAAACCCTTCCTTCGAAGTAAATAGTGCCTTACTCAGTAGATGCCAGGTATATGTGTTGAAAGCTTTGACAGAAGAGGGATTGAAAAAATTATTGCACCATGCATTAGAAAAAGATCCATCACTTTTGAGTATTAACCCATCACTCAAAGAAACAGAAGCGCTCATCAGACTCTCAGGAGGAGATGCCAGAAAATTGTTGAACCTTTTAGAATTAGTTGTCAGCTCTTTTCCCTCTAACAATATAACAAGAATTATCTCTGATGCTTTTGTAATGAAAGTTGCACAGAATAAAATTGCATTGTATGATAAGCAAGGCGAACAACATTATGATATCATTTCTGCTTTCATAAAAAGTATGCGAGGCAGTGATCCGAATGCTGCAGTGTATTGGTTAGCAAGAATGATTGAAGGCGGGGAGGATGTAAAATTCATCGCAAGAAGAATGGTTATTTTTTCAAGTGAAGACATTGGCAATGCTAATCCCAATGCCTTATTGATGGCCACAACTACCTTTGATGCAGTAACAAAAATAGGATACCCGGAAAGTAGAATCATTCTTTCTCAATGTGCCACATATTTAGCTTCCTCACCAAAAAGCAATGCGGCTGTTGTAGCCATCATGGATGCTCAAAAAGCAGTTCAACAATTTGGCGATCAGCCAGTGCCCTTGCATATTCGAAACGCCCCTACTAAATTGATGCAGGATTTAGACTATGGAAAAAATTATCAATATTCACATATAGGAGAAGGCAATTTTATTACACAAGAATACTTACCTGCACCACTAATTGGTACAAAATTTTATAATCCGGGTAATAATTTAAGAGAAAATGAAATTCGTAAATTCTTAAAAGACAAATGGAAAGAAAAGTACCAATATTAATTCTATCACAACTAAAAATTCTATGAAAAAAATCACAGGCACTGTTATCGTCCTTATACTTACACTAAACTTTATAAATGCTCAAACAACCATCAATAGAGATCCAGAGATTAACCAAATGGTGAAAGAAGTTTCTTCGGATTCTTTAAAAAGCTATATCTATCAGATGGTACGTTATGGTACTAGAAATACCATGAGTGCTGCCACAGATCCTAACCGTGGCATTGGTGCCGCAAGAAATTGGGTACTTAATAAGTTTAATAGTTTTGCAAAATTATCAGGTGGTAGACTAATTGCTTTCATTGATACCACCACTTTAATGCCCGATAAAAAAAGAATTGATACTCCGACACTTTTAGGCAATGTGGTTGCTACCTTAAAAGGTACTGACCCAAATGATCATCGCATTTTTTTAATAAGTGGCCATTTAGATAATATGCGTGGAAGTCCAACTGATAGAATTGGTGACGCACCTGGTGCTAATGATGACGGAAGTGGCACAGCAGCTGTGATTGAATGCGCTAGAATCATGTCGAAACATAGTTTCCCTGCCACCATTATTTTTGTAGCTGTAAGTGGAGAAGAGCAAGGATTATTAGGAGCCAATTTTATGGCAACCAAGGCGAAAAAAGAAAATTGGAATATTGAAGCGGTTTTGAATAATGATATAATGGGTAGTAATAATAGTAGTGAAACAAATATTATTGATAATACACGTATTCGCGTTTTTAGTGAAGGTTTACCTGCTTATGAATTAGATAAAAATGCGAAACAAATAAGACAGTTTGGTTTAGAGAATGATGGTAAATCACGACAATTAGCTCGATATGTAAAAGAAATTGGCGAACGCTATGTAGAAAATTTAGAAGTTGTAATGGTATATCGGAATGATCGGTTTTTAAGAGGTGGCGATCATACCCCTTATGTTGAAAATGGTTTTACTGCAGTGCGGATTTCTGAAATGAATGAAAACTATTACCACCAACATAAAGATGTAAAAATAGAAAATGGTATTCAGAACGGTGATCTTCCAGAATTTATGGACTTTGAATATCTCCGTAAAAATACCGCCATGAACTTATCAAATCTGGCGAACTTATCAAAAGCTGCCTCAATGCCAGAGGAAGTAAAAATCGAAGTGAAAAAATTATCCAATAATACTTACCTAAGTTGGAATGCACCAAAAACAGGTAACGTAAAAGGCTATTATATTCTCCAACGTGAAACTACCAATGCGTTTTGGCAGAAAAAGTATTTTACTACAGAGAAAGAATTTCTTTTACCCTTCTCAAAAGATAATTACTTCTTTGCTGTTCAATCTGTAAACGAAACTGGCAATGAAAGTTTACCAGTAGTTCCGGGAATAGTAGGGAGATAAATAAAACATAGAACTCAAAGTCAAGAATAAAAATAAGGCTAGAAGTATTAAGCTTCTAGCCTTTTAAATTTTGACTTTTTGATTTTTTAATTTTGACTTTTCAACGGAACCAGGCGCTCTGCAATTTTTTCTGATTCTTCTGCTCCACGCATTCCGCCCTCATGGTATTCTGCGTCTTCATTTACGTCCCAAAGATCATACAGTTCTTTACCTGCGATAATATTTTTGGCAGCAAGCATTGCAGTCATCATACTATGATCCTGATTATTATATTTGTGCATACCGTTACGCCCTACCAAATACAGTCCAGGATAAGCTTTCAAGGCTTCACGAACATCTTCTACATTTTGTTTGTAGCTATGATCGTAAACTGGATAAGCCTTTGGCTGACGAACAACATAACCATCAACTACTGCAGATGCCTTAGTTAATCCAATCTGTTCAATTTCTTTTTTTCCTAAATTGATCAATGTTTCGTCGGAACTAGTCCATAATCCATCGCCTTCGAAGCAAAAGTATTCTAAACCATAACAAGCCATTTCTGGATCAGGCACCATATACGGACTCCAGGATTTAAAATTCTGAATTCTTCCAACTTTCACACTAGGATCGTGAATATAAATCCAGTTATCGCTAAATGCATCTTCGTCTTTGCATATCAATACAACAGTCACAAAATCGCGATAACCTAATTGTTGTGAGGATGCCAAAGGTTTTGCAGGAAATTTCGGAGCCACTGCTGGAATTAATTCTCTCATTGGTGCAGAAGAAAGTACATAATCAAAACCATCGAGGGTTCTTTCATCTGAGGTTTGTACAGTCCATTTTCCATCAGCTTGATTGATAGCTTTAACACCAGTATTCATTTCTACCTGCACTCCCATGGCAATACATTTCTGTGTGCATACTTCCCACATCATTCCAGGGCCTTTTTTAGGGTACCTAAAAGAGTCGATCAAAGTTTTGATTACTTTATCTTTATCACCCTTGGCAGCTTTTGGTTTGAATAAAGCATTCCAAATGGCGCTACTTAATGAAAGTCCTTTAATTCTTTGAGCAGCCCAATCTGCTGATATTTCATTACAAGGAATTCCCCATACTTTTTCGGTATAGGTTTTAAAAAATATATTAAAGAGTCTTTTACCAAATTGGTTGGTCACCCAATCTTCAAAATTGGTAGGTTTTTTTACAGGGAATACTTTTGCACGCAAGTAACTCATCACACATAAAAAGCTTTCCCAAATACCCAATTTCATTAAAGCCTCAAAAGCTACTAAAGGATAAGAAAAGAATTTCTTATTATAAAAAATTCTAGAGGAACGTGGGCGTTCCAACATTTCATCACCTAAAATTTCTGTCCAAAAATCTTCTACTTCTTTTGATTTAGAAAAGAAACGATGGCCACCAATATCAAAACTGTAGCCTTTATAGGTTTCTGTCCTTGAAATTCCACCAACATATTGAGGGTCTTTTTCAAAAACCACAACCTGCTGATTTTCCTTGGCCAATAAATAGGCGGCAGTTAAACCAGCCGGACCAGCACCAATAATGGCAACTTTTTTCTGCATAGAATTGATTCAAGTAATTTTAAAACTTGCTATTAAGGCTGCAAAGATGTAAAATAATGGTGGTTCTACCATTAGTTTTGCATCCTAATCACGTAATTTAAGGCCGAATAAACAGTTTATGAGCGAAAAAAGATACCAATGGGACTGCAAAACTTTTCAAGAACTTAGTGTTGATGAGCTATACAGTGTATTACGACTACGTTCCGAAGTATTCGTAGTAGAACAAAATTGCATATTTCTAGATCAGGATAATAAGGATCAATTTTGTTATCATATCATGGGTTGGGATGGCAAAAACTTAGTGGCAAGTACTCGGTTAGTTCCCAAGGGCGTTTCCTATCCAGATTATCATAGTATAGGTCGTGTGATAAATAGTAAAGATTATCGCGGATTGGGATTAGGTAAAGAACTGATGGAATATAGTATAGAAAAATGTATCGAACATTTTGGAAATGGTCCGATCAAAATTGGCGCACAACTGTATTTAAAAAAATTCTACGAATCACTTGATTTTGTGCAAAGCAGTGAAGTTTATGATGAAGACGGGATCGATCATATAGAGATGATCCGCCAACCCCAATAAAAAAATAGGGCAGTGTAAAAACACCGCCCGTTCTACGATTGCTTGCCATAACGAGTAACAAAACAGAGGTCTATGAACAGGATCGAACTGTTGTGAAGGGTTTTGCAGACCCCCGCCTAACCACTCGGCCACATGACCATTATCTTTTGATTGATGAAACAAAAATAGGGAATTATTTTAGTCTACCAATTTTATAGACTAATATTTTTATAATTTTAACATATGGAGAATAATATCTTATCTACCATTCAAGCACATTAAAATTTTGGAAATTAATTATAAGAAGATTCCCCACTCATCCACTTCACCTTCTTTTCTAAATGTAGCAACCCATAAACAGAACACAGATTTAAAATTTTCGAAACTGTCTTCTATCACTTTTTTATAATCTTCATCAGACCAGCCCATCAAAACAGCAAAATTGATTTGTTCCATCATTTGCCGGCAGTTGAATCTCACCAGAGCAGCATTTTCCATTTTCATGGTATAAGATTCTACACTTACTGCACCTATTATTTTGGGTGCTACAATTAATGCATTCTGATAGATCAAAGATTTGGTTGTTGATTGATTATTTTCATCATTTTCATCTCCCAGATTTTCAGCAAATGCAACAACTAAACCAAACAATTCTCGCCAATGATTATAGACATCCCTTGCAGCTAAAATACCCGGGCCATTTTTCCAAGCTTCCCCGTGACGATTCATTTTCTTTATAAATCGATTTTCATCCCATTCAGGCAAAAAATTTAGTTGTTCTAAATCCATAACCAATTTAGTTTGACAATTCATTTTTTAGAAAACGAGCAGTATGGCTTTCATTTACATTCACCATTAATTCAGGAACTCCTTCGAATAATATTCTACCTCCTCCATTTCCACCTTCAGGCCCTAAATCAATAATATGATCTGCCACTTTTATTACATCAAGATTATGCTCAATTACTAGTACAGAATTACCCCTGTCAACCAATTTATTCAATACATCCAATAAGTGTTGAATGTCCTGAAAATGTAATCCAGTAGTAGGCTCGTCTAATATATAAAATGTTTTACCAGTATCTTTTTTACCAAGCTCTGTTGCCAATTTAACACGCTGTGCTTCACCACCACTAAGCGTTACAGCAGATTGACCTAAAGTGATATAACCTAAACCAACATCTTGTAATACTTTTATTTTTCTAAATATAAATGGCACTGCCTGAAAGAAATCACAAGCTTCATCAACAGTCATATTTAATACATCACTGATAGATTTCCCTTTATATCTGATTTCTAAGGTTTCGCGATTATATCTTTTGCCATTGCATTTTTCACAATGCACATATACATCAGGTAAGAAATTCATTTCGATGGTTCTCATTCCACCTCCTTCACACATATCGCATCTTCCCCCTTTTACATTAAATGAAAAACGGCCTGCATTATAGCCCCTTATTTTGGCTTCGGGTACAGCAGAAAATAGAGTTCTTATCTCAGTAAAAAATCCGCAATAAGTTGCAGGATTACTCCTTGGAGTTCTTCCGATGGGTGATTGATCTATCTCAATGACTTTATCTATATGTTCCAGTCCTTTGATACTGGTGTAATTCATCGGCAACATTTTGCTGTTATAGCAATGTTTTGATAATAAGGGATATAATGTTTCATTGATTAATGTTGATTTTCCACTTCCGCTTACCCCACTAACAACCACCAATTTTCCCAACGGAATTTTTACAGATACATTTTTTAAATTATTACCAGTTGCTCCTTTAATTTCTAGCAACTTACCATTACCAACTCTACGCTCTTTAGGAACAGGAATTGATTTGGCGCCACTTAAATAAAGTGCAGTATCTGATTTGCTCAATAATACTTCAGCGGGTGTGCCGGCTGCAACTATTTCGCCTCCATGTATCCCAGCTTTTGGGCCAATATCCACTAAATAATCAGCAGCCATCATAATATCTTTATCATGCTCTACCACCAAAACACTATTCCCAATATTCCTAAGATTTTGCAATGCATTGATTAAACGTTGATTATCTCGCTGATGTAATCCAATTGAAGGTTCATCTAATACATAAGTGATGCCTTGTAATTGTGAACCAATTTGGGTAGCTAAACGAATTCGCTGTGATTCGCCACCACTAAGACTTCTAGATGGTCTATTTAAAGAAAGATAAGTAAGTCCTACGTCTAACAAAAATTGAAGACGCTCCCGAATTTCTTTTAAAATATCTTTTGCAATGGCATTTTGCTTTTTACTTAATCTTTTTTCGATACCATCAAACCACACAATTAAATCACTTAAATTAAGATCACTTAATTCAGCAATATTTTTTTCATCCACTTTAAACCACAAACTTTCTTGCTTAAGTCTGGCACCTTTACAAGAATTACATTTTTTAAGTTCCATAAATTGCTCTACCCATTCTCGCAAAACCTCTGTACTTCCATTTCCAGCAAACCACCTTTTCAACATCGGAATTATTCCTTCAAATGCCCCTTCATAAGTAGTTGGCAACAGATCTCCATCAACTTCCAATGCATCTAAACTAGCACCTTCTGCATTGCCATATAATATCATGTTCAAAGATGCAACTGGCAAATCTTTGATAGGTTTATCCAAATTTATTTTGTGCTTTTTCGCTATCGCTTCTACTGTTCTAAAAATATGGGCATCTCTTTGTTCACCAAGGGGCTCAATACCACCCTCTTTAATTGTTTTATTATTATCAGGCAGTATCGCATCCATACTGATTGTATACACATTTCCTAAGCCTTTGCAGGTTGGACAAGCACCATAGGGAGAATTAAAAGAAAATGCATTGGGTGAAGGTTCTTCATAACTAATCCCAGTGTCTTCGCACATTAACTGCTTGGAATATTGAATTACTTTATTCGTATCATTTACTAACAGAAATAACAAATCCTTTCCAGTCTTTAATGTTTGTTGTATGCTTTGACTTAATCGCAGTTTCATATCAGCGCTTACGGCTAAGCGATCAATCACCACTTCAATGTCATGAATCTTATATCGGTCTACCTGTAGTTTAGGAGTCAGATCCATTATTTCCCCATCCACACGAACTTTCAAATAACCTTTCTTTCTAATGTCTTCAAATAATTCGCGGTAATGCCCTTTTCTTCCTCTAATTAATGGCGCTAATAAAGAGATTTTTTTATGAGCATATTTTTCAAAAATATTTTCAACGATTTCTTCTTCGCTGAATTTCACCATTTTCTTCCCTGTATTATAACTGTAGGCATCCCCAACACGTGCAAATAATAAACGCATGAAATCGTAAACCTCAGTAACTGTTCCTACTGTTGAACGGGGATTCTTATTCGTTGTTTTTTGTTCAATAGATATAACTGGACTAAGACCAGTGATCTTATCAACATCTGGCCGCTCCATATCACCCATAAACTGCCGAGCATAAGCACTAAAGCTTTCCATATACCTTCTTTGCCCTTCATTATAAATGGTATCAAAAGCCAATGAAGATTTACCACTTCCACTCACACCTGTAAAAACAACCAATTTGTTTTTCGGTATGCTGATATCAATGTTTTTTAGATTATGCTCACGAGCGCCAAAAACTTCAATAGTTTCTAGAGGTTCAACTGAGTTATTAGTTACACTTTTATTAGTGACGGATTTTTTCTTTGCCATGCTGATTAGGAGCACAAATGTACAAACAATGCATGTCTAAAATTGATAAAACCCTTTATTTAGACTTTTTAAATACAATTTTTTCTGCTTCTTTCTGCACTACCCGGGAATAGAAATTTCTTAAATTTTCATAATTATCAATATCGAAAACAGTTTTATAAATTGCCAACCTACAAGTCAATTGAATATGGTCTCCAAAATTCTTTATTATATAATCAAATACACCTTCATTTTCGTTTAAGTAAGTACGTACTGATTTAGGAATTTCATCAACAATATATCCTTTAGGTATATCCATTGTTAAATTATAAACATAATCTTTTGTATATGGCATTTCAACTGGATATAAACGGGTTTGAGAGCTGAAGGGATTTTTTGATATTTCTTTCCCTAATAATGGATTGAAATAAACAATCTCAGCTTTATCAAACATTTTAAACTTCATATCGTATTTTATAGATATGGGTTCTTCAAATTTTGTTAATGAATCAATAGAAAAGTTTTCAATAACTATTTCATCGTCTAATTTCCCGAGATAGGATTTCGCATAATCGGTTTCCTTTAATTTCAACAAATCTTTTCTAAAATAATACGATTTTATTTGTGAAATATTTGTAGACACGCCACCAATAAAACCATCTTTTTCATCATTTGCGATAATTACAGTTGTTTGAGAAGCATCTTTTAATGAATCACTATAGAAGTAAGTTGGATATGCCATTTCTTTTTTAATAATTCTTGCATGTCCATTGTAACATTCTACTGATAAATGACCAAATCCTAATCCAGGAACAGAAGCATCTAAATTGTAATAATTCCCATCAATCTTTGCACTTACAATTAAATAATTGAACCTATCTATTAATGGATATTCGCCACTAGTCAACCCATTTGACCTTGTGCTTAATATGATTGGATCAGACTCAATTTTTTCAACCCTTAACATTGCAATTAGAAGCAAATTAATGTCTGCTACATTTCCACTAAATTTTTTATAGGTTTCTTTTAATAAATCAGAAGTAGTAATTGCATTATGATTTGTACATATAAATTTATTACTAATAAATTTGTATATTAAATATGCTTTTTCTAATGGCGTGTTGGCATTTTTAATGATTTTCTTAACTTCATCCTGCAACCAAATATTGGGTCTATTAATTTGGATACCAAAATTATCTTCATTCATTAAGTCCTCTGCTGTTTTTACCCAGTTTGTCATATAACGAATGGCAGGACTTTGAGGGTATTTAATTTTAGAGAGTTGAAATTCAATCTTCGAAAGATGATTATTAATAGTTGTAGTATAGGGTTCTTCTTTTAATGCAGGGATTTTGTGCATGGCCCATGTATTAGTAGTAACCACTCCAGAAAAATCAAATAATTCCTTTCCTTGATAAAGCTCATCCTTTTGTTCCCATCCAGCTCCAGCTCCATCACCCTTATAAGTTGTTTCATCTTTAAACACAAATTTTTGCTGAATAGTCTCTTCTTTATTTTCCGCAAATGGTTGATAGCCTTGTGTTAAATGGATATATTCAAAAAATTCCGGCACTGCAGCTTTGTATTCACTCCACAAACAGGGATACTCACTTTGAAACTCCCAAGAATGCAGATTAAAAAGGAATGGAGAATTAATATCGTAAGTATATTCAATAATACTTCCTTCCGTTACACTAGGAAATATAAACTTTTTAATTGTCCAATTTTTGCTTCGCTTTTCGCTAAATATACTTTTAGACTCAAGTTTGGTGGTAACTATTTTCCCATCTACTATATTATAAGTATATGCTTTTAAGTTAACTATCTGTTCACTTAATCCTTTGTCATTCACATAAACTGGTATACTAACACTAGCAATTGAAAGTCCGTTTTTATTAATAATTTTAATTCTTTTTGCCTCACTAAATATTACTTCAAACCTTCTTTGATTTGCATTTGCAACAAATTCTGAACTTCCAATATCAGCTATGATAAGTGCATTAGCATTGGAGTCAGAAGTAAAGGGTTTAACATCAAAATCTGTTACAGATATTTTACCAAATTTGAAAGTAGTAACAACTTGTGCATTTATCCCCTGTCTAATAAAAAACAAGGAAACAATTGATAATAAAAAAATACGGAGCCTTTTCATTTCTAAATAGGTATTGATTCGAATAAGTTTAAACAATATATAAAAAATCTATTTAAGATAAAAAACTATGCAATAAGCTTTAAAATGCGTTTAGTCTTAAAAAAAATATTTTTCCACCAAACCCTTTAGTATAAAGGCTTTTTCATTTTTTCCTACTAATATGGTAGACTTTTATTTGGAAATTTGGTTTAATCACCATTACCT
>CAIJZG010000095.1 GCA_903825065.1 uncultured Bacteroidota bacterium | reverse complement strand
GAATTTATACATAATAAATAAACAATTAAATTTCGATTAGGGTAAACTAAAATAGTGTTGACCCGAATCGAAATCCTTTTCTAATGCATCTAAGACGACTTTAAAATGTTGATCGTTACCCAGAAAATCTGCATTGCTTGCATCGATAAAAATAGTTTTTATATTATGTTGTTTTATATAACTGGTATAGGTTTCTTGAATTTCAAATAAATAAGAATCAGGGATTGCCTGTTCATATGAACGATTTCTTTTTTTTATATTCCTTTGAAGTCTATATACCGGGGCATGTAAATAAATAAGGATATCAGGGAAAACTAATTGCTGATTGATGATATCAAATAACTTTTGGTATAACCTAAACTCTTCTTCCGGTAGCGTTACTTTGGCAAATAATAAGCATTTAGTAAATAGATAGTCCGAAACTGTGATGCTTTGAAAAAGATCGGTGGTATGCAGCATATCTTTTTGCTGTTTATACCGTTCCGCCATAAAAAACAACTCCATTGGAAATGCATATTGATCAGGGCTATTATAAAACTTTGGCAAAAAAGGATTGTCGGCAAATTCTTCCAGAATCATACGTGCATTAAAATGCTTTGCTAGCAAGTGGGTCAAAGTAGTTTTGCCCACACCGATATTGCCTTCTACTGTTATAAAATGGTGTTTCATAGTTAACCCTATTAGAACAAAAATAGGGTTCCGAATTATCCCTCGATTGACAATTTTTGCACATCCAGTAAGTCGGGGCATTCTTTCAAAAGCACTTCAATGGTTTTTTGAAAAACGGGGTGAATCAAATTAGGGGCAATTTCTGAAAGAGGCAACAAAACAAATCGACGCTCAGTTAATGCAGGATGCGGCAGTATTAAATCTTCCTTATTTAATACGATGTTATTATAAAATAGCATATCTAAATCAATGATTCTTGGTCCCAATTTAATAGTTCTAATTCTTCCCATTTCTTGTTCTATAAACAGTAGTTGTTTCATTAATTCTTCCGGTAGAAATGTTGTTTCAATTTTGAGTGCCTGATTATAGAAAGCTGGTTGATCAGTAATTCCCCAAGCTTCAGTTTCGTATATTGCGGAGGATTGAACTACTTGGCCACAGTTTTGTTCTATCAATTGAATAGCTTTTTGCAGATTTGCAAATCTGTTACCCAGGTTACCGCCTATCAACAAATAAGCTATATTCATAATTTGAAAGGTTTAGAAGGGGCAAATATCTTTAAATTCATTCAGCATACTAATAATTATATGAGAAGCTTTTTTAAATCATTTTTTGCAGCGTTACTGGCTTTGTTTGTTTTTAGCCTATTGAGTGTATTTATTGTGATAGGATTAATTGCAGGAGCATCAAGTTCTGAAAAACCAAGTATTGGCGCAAAGGGGGTTCTGCTTTTGGATCTAACTAAAACCTATAAAGAGCAATCCATTGAGAATCCGTTTGCGATGTTAACAAATTCTGAGGAGACTGAAATGCCTAGTCTTTATGATGTAATTAGATTGATACATCATGCTAAAAATGATACAGCTATTAAAGGAATATATATTCAATGTAGCAATAATCCGAATGGGTATGCGGCTAGTGAAGAATTGCGTAAAGCAGTAGTTGATTTTAAACAAAGTAAGAAATTTGTAGTGGCTTATGCTGAAACCATCACACAGAAAGGTTATTATATTGGTAGTGCTGCTGATAAAGTGTATTGTCATCCTCAGGGTGGTTTAGAATGGAGTGGATTCTCGAGTAATATGCTTTATTTAAAAGGCTTATTAGATAAGTTGGAAATAAAGCCACAGATATTTTATGCTGGAAAATTTAAGAGTGCGACAGAACCACTACGTGAAACTCAAATGACTGAAGCCAATCGATTACAAACAAGTGTTTGGTTGGGTGATTTGTATAATCGGTTTTTATACGATGTGGCTTCATCAAGAAATTTAGATACAGCAGTCATTAGACAATTAGCTGTGAATGGTTCCATCCAAACTGCAAAAGATGCTTTAAACAATCATTTAGTAGATGGTTTAAAATATGATGATGAATTAAAATCGGAGTTGTTACATAGGCTGGTGAAAGAAGAAAATACCAGTATCAATTTTGTGGACCTCAACGAATATGTAAAAGCAGCTGATTTTAAACAGGATGGTGATGAACGAATTGCGGTAGTGTATGCATCTGGAGATATTGTTAGTGGGAAAGGTGATAATGAATCGGTAGGCAGCGATGCATTTAGAACGGTGTTACGTCAGATTCGTTTGGATAAAGATATAAAGGCAGTAGTGTTTCGGGTAAATTCTCCCGGAGGTAGTTCTTTAGCAAGCGATGTGATTTGGAGAGAAATAAGTTTGTTGCGTAAAGTTAAACCTGTTGTGGTAAGTATGGGAGATGTCGCTGCATCAGGAGGTTATTATATTTCTTGTAATGCTGATTCCGTTTTTGCAGATGCGAATACGATTACTGGCTCCATAGGCGTATTTAGTATTGTTCCAAATTTTCAGACCTTCTTTAAAAATAAATTGGGAATAACTTTCGATGCTGTTAAAACTGCACCTTATGCAGATCTTGGAAACACAAGCAGGGCGCTAACAGAGCCTGAAAAAAGATTTATGCAAAATGGGGTGGATACTGTTTATTATACTTTCAAATCGCGTGTGGCAGAGGGGCGTAAAAAAGATATCGTGTACATCGATAGTATTGCTCAGGGTAGGGTATGGACGGGTAGTCGAGCCATTTCAGTAGGCTTAGTTGATCGAATAGGCACGATGCAGGAGGCTATTAATTGTGCAGTTGGAATGGCAAAGCTAAAATCTTATCGAATCAAAGAGTTTCCTCAAAAGAAAAATATTTTTGAACAACTCCTAGCGAATTATAAGAAATCGGTAAAAGTAAATTTGATCAAAGAAGAGATCGGTGATAAAGATTACCAGCTATTACAACAAGTGAAGAGTGTAAAGAATATGATCGGTGAACCTCAGAGTAGATTACCATTTATGATGGGTCTGAAATAGGGGTGCTGAATAAAGTTTATAAAAGGATAAAACCGCCAATGGTTTAAACAGGTAAATTTGTAGCATAATAATAAAGAATGAAAGGAGATTATAGTCAGTTAAAGGCCATGTTGGCGATTACAAAAGGAAGTTTAAAAGCTGTTTTTAGGAGTCCTTCCGCTGTGATATTTAGTATTGCATTTCCTTTAATTTTCATTTTGGTATTTGGCTTTCTAGGCAGTGGTGGAAAGGTTTCTATCAATGTAGCATTTGATCCAAAAACAGATACGGCAAATCCTATTTATGCTTCTATTAAAAGTATTGCAGGTATCAATGTAGTTAAGAAAACGGGGGAAGAATTAAAGGAGGATCTTGAAAAAGGAAGAATCACTGCAATTATACTCATCAAAAAATCCGGATTAAATAATCCACCTTATTCTATTGATCTAACTAGTTCGGAAGCGGTAAATCCACAGAATATGCAGGTATTGCAATCAATACTCAATGCAGTTATTGCTGGAATTAATCAACGAACGTTTTCGCAAGCACCTACCTATGCAATGATCAATCAAAATGTGGTCAAAATTCCTGGAAGAATTTATAGAACCATTGATTTTATTTTGCCTGGCCAATTAGGATTTTCTTTATTAAGTTCTGGTGTTTTTGGAGTAGCTTTTTTATTCTTTAATCTGCGTCAGCAATTAGTATTGAAACGTTTTTTTGCAACGCCCATTAAAAGGTCCTATATCGTGTTGGGTGAAGCATTGAGTCGTGTCATTTTTCAAATGATTACTGCTATTGTTGTAATAGGTGTTGGACATTTTGTTTTCAATTTTACTTTAGTTCATGGGATACAGACTTTCTTAGAAATTATGCTATTAAGTTTTTTAGCATTGATTCTCTTTATGGGATTTGGTTTTATTGTAAGTAGTGTAGCTAAAAATGAAAGTACCATTCCACCATTTGCCAATTTGATTACACTGCCACAGTTCTTGCTGGCAGGAACATTTTTTTCTATTGATGCATTTCCACCTTGGTTACAACCTATTTGTAGGATATTACCTTTAACGCATTTCAATAATGCGATGCGTAATATTTCTTTCGAAGGAGCTAGTTTAGCAAGTGTTTGGAATGAACTAGCGATACTAGGTATCTGGACAATTGTAGTGTATGCAGTTGCTTTCAAAACATTTAAGTGGGAATAAATTATGCGATTAATTAAGCTTGCTTTAATAAGTATTATTGCATTGTTTACAGTGTTAAGTTTTTTTTCTGTGATGATGCCATCAACAGTTTTAGTATCACGTGCAGTGGATATCTATGCCCCTTCCGATTCCATTAAATTATATGTGAGTGATTTAAATCAATGGGTGTATTGGGTTAAAGGTATGCGATCAAAAGATGTTACGATCAAGTCTGCTAGAGAAGCCGATTTGGGAACGCAATTGTTAACAATACAAACAGTAACTGATACTTCAGTTATTACTATTTGGGCCTCAAAGAAAGCAAGTACACAGGTAAGTACCCTTCAATTTATAAAAGTTCCAGAGAAAAATTTAACCATTGTGCAATGGCAATTTGTACAAAAATTAAGTTGGTATCCCTGGGAAAAATTTGCCTCTTTTATGAATGATAAAATTCTGGGGCCGATGATGGAAGAAAATTTGCAAAATTTAAAATCGTTGGTGGAACATCCACATGAATAGGGGCATCCTAATTAATTCATACTCTCCCCATACTCTATACTGGCTTCTGACTGGGAGGAGAGTGGGAGGAAGCAGTAGGATAATATTTTAAAATCTGCTTAGTAACATCTTATAAATCTTCATTTTTATTTTCTATTAACAAATGATAATTATCATTTTATGAGAAATGAAATCCTTCCACTTTTACTTAGTGTTAATAAAGTTTAGAATTCTTATTTTTTTTAAGTGTTTGAATGGAATCCACAATATTTAATGATCGATTAGTTTGGATTGTGTAGTTAAATAACTACATCATTTTCAATTAATTGTGTATAACGTCAAAAGAAAGTGTACTAATTGTTAGTTAGTGTTTCTCTGTTTTTAAATGTACTGATTTTTTTAGTTTTTATAG
>CAIJZG010000094.1 GCA_903825065.1 uncultured Bacteroidota bacterium | reverse complement strand
TTAGTCAATATAAATTCTATGGTGTTATTGCTTTTATCCAACACTTTAGCTTTTGTAATCATACTCTTCGACTTATCAATAAAGATGTTCACTTTTAAGAAACTCTTCCTTTTATCAATGGGAGTTAACTCAATTTCGTTCAAACTACCAGCTGAAGAAACCAATTTGTAATTAAAATCTTTATCATAAAAGTTCGAAAGTAAATTTTGCGGACTTAAGGTTTGATTAGACTCTTCCAATAATGACTTTGTAATTGTTTTGTTGCCATCGAAATTAAAGATATTCGTGCCATCACAAATAATCTCATTCTTACCTTGTTTTAAAAGGTATTTCTGCCCTTTAATTGAGATGGTTCCCGATTTCACGCCATTATCTTTTCCTTTACTACTTACCGACTTAATGGTAAAATTGGCAGAAACTCCTTTAAAGCTTTTTACTTTATTACTAACCGCATCTAATACTTTTTTAGCATTAGGGTCATTTTGAGCAAACACTATATTAACAAAAAGCAAGAGGGTGAAAAACGGCAAGTAGATTTTTTTCATACTAGAATTTGAAGGGCCAAATATACGAATACAATTATTTATTCGCATATCTACTAACATTATTAAGACTCAAGATCTTGAATCAAGTTTAATCTTGTAAAAATTTAACTTAATGAATCGAGGTATTGCTCTAATTCCATTTCAGTTTTAAAACGAACTTCTCTTGCTTTACTTCCTTGATTAGGGCCAACAATTCCGGCCGCTTCTAACTGATCCATCAGCCTTCCAGCCCTATTATAGCCCAATTTCATTCTTCTTTGAATCAATGATGTAGATCCTACCCCATTTTGAACGATCAACCTAGCTGCATCTTCAAATAAAGGATCCCGATCATTGCTATCAAAATCTTTCCCTTCCAAATCTTTTTCATCAATATATTCAGGCAATAAGAATGCTTGGGGATATCCTTTTTGATTACCAATAAATGCGCATACTTTTTCTACTTCCGGAGTATCTACAAAGGCACATTGTAAACGGGTAATCTCACCATTGTAACTCACTAACATATCTCCTTTACCAATTAACTGTTCTGCACCTCCCGCATCTAAAATTGTTCGGCTATCAATTTTAGAGGATACTTTGAATGCAATACGAGCAGGGAAATTGGCTTTAATAGTTCCAGTGATAATATTTACGGATGGACGTTGTGTAGCAATGATTAAATGAATACCGATTGCTCTTGCGAGCTGTGCTAAACGTGCGATGGGCATTTCAACTTCTTTACCAGCAGTCATGATCAAATCGGCAAATTCATCTACTACTAATACGATAAAAGGAAGGTACTGATGTCCTTTTTCAGGATTCAATTTTCTTGCAGTAAACTTCTCGTTATACTCTTTAATATTTCTACACCCAGCTTCTTTTAACAGATCATAACGAGTATCCATTTCGATACACAATGCATTAAGTGTATGCACTACTTTTTTGGTATCTGTAATGATTGCTTCTTCTTCACCAGGAAGTTTTGCCAAGAAATGTTTTTCTATAACACGATATAAACTCAACTCCACTTTCTTCGGATCTACCAGCACAAACTTCAATTGAGATGGATGTTTTTTATACAATAAAGAAACGAGTATAGTGTTGATACCAACTGATTTACCTTGCCCTGTGGCACCTGCCATTAACAAGTGAGGCATGGAAGCCAGGTCCACTATAAAATTCTCGTTATCTATTTTTTTACCAATTGCAATAGGCAATGAAAAATTATTATTCAGGAACTTTTCGGAAGCCAGTAAAGTTTTCATACTTACAACACTCTTGCGTACATTGGGCACTTCAATACCTATGGTACCTTTCCCTGGAATCGGTGCTATGATCCGAATACCCAATGCGGCTAAACTAAGGGCAATATCATCTTCCAGATTTTTAATTCTACTGATCCTAACTCCAGGAGCAGGAACAATCTCATACAAAGTAACAGTAGGTCCAACAGTAGCAGCTATTCGCTGAATGGCAATATCATAATTCTTTAATGTAGCGATGATTTGATTCTTATGCATCTCTAGTTCGGCAGGGTCATGAACAATCTTTTCACTGCCATGAGTTTCTAATAAGTCGAGTGTAGGATATTTATAATCTTTTAAGTCGAGCGTTGCGTCATATTTTGATTGTAAACTTCCAGGTACCACTTTGTCTGAAATATGATCAATTTCGGGTTCCGGCACAGCTTTGATTTCCAACTCAAGACCTTCATCATCCATTTGCGATGGATTGGAAATTTGTATGGGTATCGTATGAAGCGGAATAATGGGTGGTACTATAATTTCGTTTTCCTCTTTTAGTGCTTCATTCTGCAAATCTTTTTCAGCTAAAGCAAATTGATGCATCGGATTCAATTCATCGGTTTGTTCGGGTTCATTGAAAACCATTCCAGCACCTTGGTTTTTTAATTTATTAGAACTTCCAGGTTCTGTAACATGATCGTGAATAAATAATTTGGCTTCCGTATTACTTTCATCCCATTCTTTAAATACAGGTAATTCATCATCTTCAGGAACTGCAAATGCTGCTGCATCAGAAGATTCTTCTTGAGTTTGTTTTTTGCTAAATTCAGGAATTTTAAAAATTGGATTAAAGCGCCAGATGACATAAGAAAAGACCGCCATTATTAACAAAGCTCCTGTTCCTAATTTTCCCATCCATTTTACAAACCATTCGTTCAGAAGTTCTCCAACTGCACCTCCCCAAGAAAATTCGGTATTGGGAGTTGCAAAAGCAAAAGCCATGCTCAATACTACTATCCCTACTAAAACATATTTGATATTTCTACTAATCCGATAAATTCTTTTATCGAATAGCAAGTTTATTCCCAATACAAAAAAGAAAGTACAAATAAGATAAGATGCTAAACCAAAGCCTCTAAAAATTAGTAAGTGTGCTATATAAGCTCCCAAAACTCCCAGCAAATTAGTAACACGAACATCAGTTGTTGCAAAAATTCTTACGCCAAACTGATGCACAATATCCTGATCTTCCTGCCAGGTAAAAAGATAAGAGGTGAACGCAATAAACAAGAAAATAGCAGTCAACAAACAAAGAGCTCCAGCGATCTTTCCGGTGCGTTCGTCTTTAACTACTTCTGTAACCGAAATATCTGTTTCCTTATCGGCATTCAGTACTTCTGGATCCGGAGGTGGCGGCGTTTTCTTTTTTAAGCTATTAGCCATAAAAACAAATATAAGCTATGCCATAAAGCAGAAAGATAATGCAGCAAGAGATGTGCAAAACTGATTCAAAACAAAGTAGTTTTCCACCAAATCAGCCTTTTTTGATACCCCAAGCCAACTGTACCCAACCGCTAATGAAGAAAAGGCCGCCTATAGGTGTAATAGGACCAGCAAATCTGAGCCATTCAATACCAGTAGCGGCTCTTAGTGTTAACAAATAGAGTGAACCACAAAAGAAAATAATACCCACGATAAAACAGGCCCCAGCATTGATTAGCGATTGATTCGGGAGCTTTTCATAAAGGATAGCTGTTATTGCAAGAGCAAAAACATGGTAGAATTGATACCTTACAGCTGTTTCATAAATTGGTAATGCGTTCTCAGGTAAGATGGCTTTTAGAGCGTGTGCCCCAAAAGCACCCATTACCACTGTAATTGCACCCAATAAGGCTGCAGTTATCAAAAAATTCTTATGCATGCTCCTTGATAATTTTTAAAAATTTTTGTTCATTAATTTCCGCAGCAGATAACTTAATTTTTGCTTGTTCATAAATAGCCAATCGATCCAATCTTTTTTGAGTAAGAAATTGAATTAAAGCTTCATCAGACAAGTTGCATATCAAAGGACGGTGTGCTTTTTCTGGGATTAATCTTTCTACGAGTTGGCTAATTGGAGGGTCAATGAATATAGTTAATCCATTTTTATTCATCCATTCCATATTATCGTGATAGCATGGCGTTCCTCCCCCCGTTCCTAATACAAAAGATTTTTTTTCTTTAAACCATTTTAAAATTTTGGATTCCTGCTTCCTAAAATATTCTTCTCCATCTTCATCAAATATTTCAGCAATGGTTTTTTCTTCGTTTGTTTCTACTAAATAATCTAAATCGTACCCACCAACTTTTAGTTTTTTAGCTAAGAATTTGGTCCAGTAAGTTTTCCCACTACCCATCATGCCCACTAAAAAAATCTTGGGCTTTATATCATCTTGCAATTTCATTTTAAAATAGCTTAATGAACAAATTATTTAAAAGCATTTAATCCGGTAACATCCATTCCTGTTATCAACAAATGAATATCATGAGTTCCTTCATAAGTGATCACACTTTCCAGATTCATCATATGACGCATTATACTGTATTCACCTGTAATGCCCATCCCCCCTAACATCTGTCGGGCATCGCGTGCAATATTGGTTGCTATTTCACAACTATTTCTTTTTGCCATGCTAATTTGCTGAGGAGTTGCACGACCTTCATTCATCAACACTCCAAGGCGCCAAACTAATAACTGGCCTTTGGTAATTTCAGTAATCATTTCGGCCAATTTCTTTTGTTGTAATTGAAATCCACCAATTGGACGATCGAATTGAATTCTCTCCTTACTATAACGCAGAGCTGTATCATAACAATCCATCGCAGCACCCAATGCACCCCAGGCAATACCATATCTGGCTTTAGATAAACAACCTAAGGGCCCCTTCAATCCTTTTACATTTGGGAGAATATTTTCTTTGGGAACTTTTACGTTATCAAAGACCAACTCACCGGTAGCACTTGCACGTAAACTCCATTTGCCATGAGTAGTGGGCGTACTAAATCCTTCCATTCCTCTTTCTACAATTACTCCTGTTATTTCACCAGCTTCGTTCTTAGCCCATACTACTGCCACTTGTGCAAATGGAGCATTACTGATCCACATTTTTGCACCGTTTAATATTACATGATCTCCAGCATCTTTAATATTGGTGAGCATGCCGGATGGATTACTACCATGATCTGGTTCAGTTAAACCAAAACAGCCCAACCATTCTCCACTCGCCAATTTTGGTAAATATTTATTTCGTTGAGCTTCGTTGCCATATGCATAAATTGGATACATTACTAACGAGCCCTGCACACTAGCTGTACTTCTAATACCACTATCCCCTCTTTCCAATTCCTGCATCATTAAACCATAGCTAATAT
>CAIJZG010000093.1 GCA_903825065.1 uncultured Bacteroidota bacterium | reverse complement strand
TAATACATCAAGCCCAAATGGCTTAGATAAAGTACCATTCATCCCCGCCTTCTCAAATTTCTGGATATCTTCTTTATTACTCCACCCGGTCATAGAAATAATGGGTGTAGTAATTTTCATTGTATTTCTAATATACTTAGTGGCATCTACTCCATCCATTTCAGGCATATTAATATCCATTAAAATAAGGTCGTAACTACCCAACTTTAAGTGTTCAATCACCTCTTTCCCATTTCCCACAATATCATAACTCGCACCAGTACTTTTGATTGAATGAGAAATCAATTTCTGATTCACAAAATCATCTTCTGCGATCAAAATGCGTTTCCCTATTAAAAAATCATTCTTCATCCTAGCCTTTTTTACTGTGTGTTTGTTTGCAAATTATAAAAATACCCTCCATTTCCCCTTTCTTAACGTATTAAATTACAAAATGAATATCTTTTGACTAATTTTTAACCTCCCCATGCCTTCATTTCTACTATTTTTGCGCCTTGTAGTGCGGAAACGCGTCATTAACTGAAACAAATGAAAAAATCTCTATTACTGCTTTTAGGAATAACTGGTGTGCTATTGATACAGGCACAAAGCTTAATGCCTAAATCAAAAAAGTCAAAAAAAGAACCAATTGTAGCTGCTAAGCCTATAAAACCAATAAAATCAGAAAAAGATTGGTCAAAGATAGACTTGTCTAGCCGCCCTGCTGATCATTTTATGATGCAATATGGCTCTGACTTATGGACTGGCAGACCAGATAGTGTTAATACCGGTGGATTTAGCCGTCACTTTAATTTCTATTTTATGCTCGACAAACCTTTCAAAACCAATCCACATTATAGCGTTGGACTTGGTATAGGCTTTGGTTCTAGCAATATGTTTTTCAAAAATACCTTTGTAAACTTGAAGGCAAATAGCAGTACACTTCCTTTCACGAGAGTAGACAGTTCTGATCATTTTAATAAGTTTAAGTTGGTAACTACTACACTTGAAATTCCTGTAGAACTAAGGTATTTTTCTGATCCAGAACACCCGGGTAAGTCATGGAAAGCTGCTGCAGGTGTTAAAGTTGGAACACTTTTAAAAGCTTATACCAAGGGTAAAAACTTTGTAAATAAGAATGGTGTATCTTATTATGGTACAACCTATGTTCAGAAAGAAGAAGATAAACGATTCATCAATGCTACTTCATTAGCCCTAACCGGCAGAGTTGGATACGGCATTTTTTCTCTTGATGCAGGCTATTATATTTTAGGAGTTTTAAAAGATGGTACCGGACCTGTAATGAACCGAGTATCCTTTGGCTTAACTATAAGCGGATTATAATCTTCGCAAAACATATTTTCAAAAGAGGCTCTCGGGCCTCTTTTGTTTTTTATAACAGCCTATTTAAAAGTTACCTTTGCTAAAATAGTTTACAAGTTGATTGAGAAAAAACAAGCTTATACCGGAGTAGAAACAGCCGTTTTAGTAGGTCTGATTCAGCAAGAGCAAACACCAGAACAAGTAACCGAGTACCTGGATGAGTTAGCATTTTTGGCAGAAACTGCTGGAGCCACTACTATTAAAAGATTTACACAACGCTTACCTCGACCCGATAGTAAAACTTTTGTGGGAAAGGGTAAGCTAGAAGAAATCAAAGACTACTGCAGAGGGAAGAACGTAACGCTCGTTATTTTTGATGATGAATTAACTGGATCCCAATTATTAAATATCGAGAAGGAAGTAGGTGTAAAAATTATCGATCGAAGTGATTTGATCTTAGATATTTTTGCCGCTCGTGCCCGAACAGCTCAAGCAAAAGTACAGGTTGAACTGGCACAATATCAATACTTACTACCCCGCTTAAAAGGTATGTGGACGCACCTGGAACGACAAGGGGGCGGAATTGGTTCTAGAGGACCAGGAGAGACTGAGATTGAAACAGACCGTCGTATAGTTAAGGACAAGATTTCTTTATTGCGTAAGCGATTAAGTGAGATTGATAAGCAGGCATTTACACAACGCAAAGAAAGGGGTGAATTTATCCGTGTAGCGCTTGTTGGATATACCAATGTTGGCAAGAGTACCATTATGACACTTTTGAGTAAGAGCGATGTTTTTGCCGAGAATAAACTGTTTGCAACACTTGATACCACAACAAGAAAAGTAGTTTTTGAAAATACTCCTTTTCTATTGAGCGACACAGTTGGATTTATCCGAAAATTACCCCATCATTTAGTAGAGAGTTTCAAAAGTACTTTGGATGAAGTAAGAGAAGCAGATATATTATTGCATGTAGTGGATGTGTCTCACCCACAATATGAAGAGCAAATAGGTGTGGTAAACAAAACACTTCAGGAGTTAAAAGCCTTTGAAAAGCCTATTCTCACTGTGTTCAATAAAATGGACATGTATGAAGAAAGAACTTTCGACG
>CAIJZG010000092.1 GCA_903825065.1 uncultured Bacteroidota bacterium | reverse complement strand
GCATCGCGTTCACTATGCACTAGCGGCAGACCAGATTCGGATTTAGGTGCTAGCCAATTAGCCAGTTGTAAGTCACAAGGGTTACGTGCCCGTGATGGTGAAAAATCACACAAGTTAGGCAAAGGTCCTAAGAGTCGGGTTACCGTCGGTGGCCATAGAATTAAAGGCCGTAAGTATGGCGGACCATTGCCCGATTGGAGTTAACATGAGATTCAACGAATTTAAAGAAGACACATTTAGTTCTGGGAGCTTACTTGATAAAGTTCTTCCTAGCACGGCAGATTCTAAAACTTCTTCAGTCTCAAGCATTGCTCCAACAAGTGACAAACCTTCGAGTGATGTTAAACCATCATCTGATACTAAAACATCAGTTAAAGGTAATTCTGTTATTATCGGTAATCAAAAAAGAACTGGCGGAACAATTTCATGGAGAACTAATAATCCTGGAAATGTTATGTATGGTCAATTTGCCAAGAGTCACGGAGCAATAGGATATGTGCATGCCGCTGACACTGAACCAGTCGCAATAATGCCAACTTTAGATCATGGTATTAAAATGCAAATGTCTCTGTGGAGGAGACCTATGTATAATAATAAGACTATTGATTTAGGATGTCAGCAGTGGGCAACAGCTAACAAAGGCAAAAGAGGAACTCCGTATGCTCGAGATTTAGCACAAGCTGCCGGTGCATCAATTGACACTAAAGTAGCAGATTTATCTGATAATCAACTTAAACGAATGATCACTGCACAGATGCGCTGGGAAGGTTTTAAACCTGGCACAGTTTCGCAAGCATAAATATCCGCATGAATACAGGTAAATTATTAATCGCTCCGCCCGCAGTAAAAGGCAACTTCTGGTATAAGACAGTAGTATTATTAACTGAAAACCATATGCACGGAAGTGTTGGGCTAGTGTTAAATAAACGTAGTCAAATGTCAGTGAAAGAGTTTGGAGAACAACTAGGCATGCACATTGAGTTACCGGGATATGTTTATCTTGGCGGACCAGTTAATGTTAAAAACTTATCATTCCTACATACTAGCGAGTGGGTAAGTAAAAATACAATGCGTGTTACCCCGGAAATAAGTGTTAGCTCTGCAGATGACATTCTTCCTAGACTAGCAATGGGCGACTGTCCAAAAAGATGGAGACTATTTTTAGGACTGTGCGGTTGGGGCCCGGATCAATTAGATAATGAACTCAAAGGGAACCCGCCGTTCTCTAAAGACGCAAGTTGGATAACAGCAACTCCGACATTGGATCTTATATTTGGTCCAGATAACAAAGAGCAATGGTGCGAAGCATTAGATCATTCTGCACAAGAATTTGCTCAAAATATCCTATAAAAAACTGTAATCTATTGTATAATAAATACTTGTAGGTTGGGTCTGTAACACAACTGTATGAGGAAATTATGGCTGATTGCCTATTACTTAACGCTGACGGCATGCCTGTTGGACTGATGCCATTAAGCACTATTACTTGGGAAGATGCCATTCGATATTTGGTCTTAAATAAAGCCGACGTTATCTTATGGCACGAAAATTGGGTTGTTCACTCTGCTACATGGGAAACACAAGTTCCTAGCGTAATGATGCTTCGCGAATATATGAAACCAAAAATGTCTGTGCGATTTAGTCGCGGCAATGTATACCTACGTGACGAAGGTAAATGTATGTATTGCAGTGATCGTATAGAACGTAAAGTTGCTACACTTGATCACGTAGTTCCTGTAAGTAAAGGAGGCAAAACTACTTGGGATAACTGTGTTACAGCCTGTGCCCCATGTAACTCAGCAAAAAGTGACAAACAAAAAGGCTGGAAACCTAAAATCAAACCTCACAAGCCTGACTACTACGAATTGTTAAATAAACGTAAGAAACAAGAATTTAACATAAGGTATACAGAATGGCAACAATTCATCCAGTAAAACGATTCCTATGGACAGTCCTGGGATTCCTTAGTTTAGGTATGGCCTATGTCGGGCTAATAACACCCGGCATCCCTTACAGTTGCTTTGTGGTCTTTGCGGCCTATTGCTTTGCTAAAGGCAGTCCTCGGATGCATGCCTGGATATACAACCATAAGATCTTTGGGCCGTTCCTAACCAACTGGGGTGAGAAACGTGTGTTCCCTACTAAGATGAAGTTCTTTATGTTGGCCATGATGAGCAGTAGTCTTTGCATTATGTTTTTCACCAATGTGCCTGCACGTGGTATAATCTACACAGGTATATTCATGTTCTGTGTAGCAGTATGGGCGTGGCGTTTTCCAGGTAGTGTTG
>CAIJZG010000091.1 GCA_903825065.1 uncultured Bacteroidota bacterium | reverse complement strand
ATTCATTTTAGATAAGGTTTTAGGTGTTTGCGAGCAGCTTGTTAATGCTATGATAATCAGTAGATTAACTACAAATATGGGTTTTAAAATTGATTTCATAGATACAATATACGAAACAGAAAAAATAGGGTGCTAATGAAAATCATTTTTTAACAAACTAAATGCCAAAACTATTTTTTAAGTCATTTATACTAGAAAGCTTATTTTTACGTTACCGTCCGCCCCCAGAGAATATGATATTACAAATAGAAAATAAAAGTCAGGATAAGAACCGCCTGGAAAATCTGTTAATGATTGTTCCAGCAATTATTTTAATATTAGCAAACTTGCTAATTACTTCAGCTGATTTAAATACAAAATATACCAGTACTTATTTTTCATTTTCTTTTGGTAACGTTTCTTTTTTTAGTTGGGCTTTGTTAATTATCCCATTTGTCCTCCATTTATTTTTGAAGCAACAAAATGCTGGTAATAGATCGTTTGTTTTATTTCATATCTTTTTCTCTATTGCTCTTTTAATTTCTATTCAATTTACATACGAATTAAATGTATCAACAAATTCAGTTGAAAATGGTTCATTTTGGGGACTTCCTTTCGAACGTCAGTGGATGGAAGCAACTTATTCTACCTATGTACTTTTAATTTCTCAATTGCTTTTCCAGATTATTTTCTGCATTTATGCTTTGATTAAATTATTTCCTAAATAATTAAGATGAATTCTTCAGGTAAAAGCATTCTGTTGAATGCTTTTTTTATTGAAGTAAAGTCTAATCGATTAAAACCATTTTGTTCTGGCTTACATTTGTGCCAATTTATATAGTCTATCATTCCATGCGTTTATATCCTGAATCTGCCGCTGTACAACTTGAATTCGATAAGGTTAAGTCTTTATTGATGGCGCATTGTGCTACTGAATATGCGAAAACTAAAGCTGAAACTCTCCGAATACATACAAAGAAAGAGTTTATCGAATTGGATTTAATGCAAACAAATGAATACAAGCAAATCAGTCTGTTGCAGCAATATTTTCCCAATGACTTTTCTCAGAATCTATCAAAAGATATTAAACTCTTAGGTATCCCTGGAGCGTTACTAGGTGGAGAACAGTGGATGCCGATTAGAAGACTCACAGAAAATACAGCATCCATCTTTAGATGGTTTGATAATGAACGTAGGCTGGCATTTCCTGGATTGTCTAAAGTAATTGAGGGCACTTATTTCGAGAAAAAAATTATTGAAAATATTGATGAAATTCTTGATGAAAATGGTACCGTAAAAGACAATGCTTCTGAAGACCTCCAGAAAATCAGGATGAATCTTTTTCGTAGAAGGAATGAGCTGAGACGGATGTTTGATAAAGTAATCAGTAAATTGGCTAAGGCTGGATATACTGCAGATATTGATGAAAGTTTTAGTAATGGTAGAAGAGTGGTAGCCGTATTCTCAGAACATAAACGTCAGGTAAAAGGTATTCTTCACGGAGAAAGCGATAGTCGAAAAACTGCCTTTATTGAACCAGAAGAAACCATTGAACTAAATAACGAAGTCTTTAATTTAGAACACGAAGAAACCAGAGAAATTCACCGAATATTGCGTGTATTAACAGCAAAAATGTCTGTTTATGCACCATTATTATCCAATTATTTAGCCGTAGCTGGAGATTACGACTTTATTCGGGGGAAAGCCAAATTGGCTTTAGATATGAATGGGCAATTCCCTAATTTGGTTGACAAAGCACATATTCATTTAATTGATGCTTATCATCCTTTATTATTCCTGTATCATAAAGCTTCCGGTAAAAAAACAATTCCAGTTACCATAACATTGGATGATAAAAGTAGGATACTAGTCATTAGCGGACCTAATGCAGGCGGTAAAACAGTAACGATGAAAACAATTGGTTTGAATCAATTGATGTTACAAAGTGGTTTGCTGGTTCCTGTTAGCGCAATGTCAACAATGGGGATTTTCAAACAATTATTTATTCATATTGGCGACACGCAAAGTATCGAGTTTGAGTTGAGTACTTATTCGAGTCACCTTACACATATGAAATATTTCATTGAAATAGCCAATGGAAGAACCATGTTCTTTATTGATGAGTTAGGAAGTGGAAGTGATCCAAGTCTTGGTGGTGCTTTTGCAGAAGTGATTATGGAGGAGCTATGTAAAAGGCATTCATTTGGAGTAGTAACGACCCATTATTTGAACTTAAAAGTGATGGCTAATCATACACCTGGGATCTTAAATGCAGCGATGCAATTTGATGAAATCAATCTTCAGCCATTATACAAGCTAGTAATAGGTAAGCCTGGAAGCTCCTACACGTTTGCTATTGCAGAAAGGATTGGGCTTTCTCCAAAATTAATCTCAAGAGCAAGGGATCTTGTAGAAGAAGACCACTTTAAGCTGGATAAACTATTGAATAGAACTGAGCAAGATTTACAACATTTAGATAAAGAGAAAAAGCAGCTAAATCGTTTAATGAAGGAAAACGAAAAGTTGAAAAAAGAAATGGAACAGGTATTGGAAAAAGAAAAACACCAGCAACAGGTAGAGCTATTAAAGCATCAAAATAAAGTTGCAGAAGATCGTATAGCATATTTAAAGGATATGGAACGTAAGCTGAAGCAAATTGTGCTTGATTGGAAGAAGTCGGAAAATAAGAATGAAGTGGTAAAGAGCCTTCAAAATCTATTATTTAAGCAAAAGGAAACTATTGTAGTTAATAAACTGGCCAAAAAAGTGGATTTGAAATACAAGGAACTCCATTTATCTATTACGGTTGGATCACTTGTAAAATCTAAAAAGAATTATCAAGTAGGGCTAGTTAAGGAGATTAGGGGTAAACGCGCCATCGTTCAAATTGGACTTTTGCCCATGAATGTAGATCTTGCCGATTTAATCGTAGTAGAGAAAATTGAGGAAGTTTCGAAGTAATTGGTAATTAAGGTGAATAAAATTGATTTTCATTGCTATGAAAATATTTTTTTTATACTTTCTTTACCTTCTGAAACTATTGATACCATTGTCTTTTAGGGCAATTTTAATTGCCCGTTTTAATCTATTTTTATAGTTTTTTTGGAATATCAATCCCACTTCTATTATTTTGCACCCGGAGAGTTGGCAGAGCGGTCGATTGCGGCAGTCTTGAAAACTGTTGACTGTAACAGGTCCTGGGGTTCGAATCCCT
>CAIJZG010000090.1 GCA_903825065.1 uncultured Bacteroidota bacterium | reverse complement strand
TTGCGATTTAGCACATACAATGGTAATAGCTAAAAGAATTCATGACGCAGGAATGAAATACCTACTCGACTTCCATTACAGCGATAATTGGGCAGATCCATGAAACCAAATTATTCCAGCAGCATGGAAAAATTTATCCTTTGATTCTATAAAAATTGCGCTGAAAAATCATACCATTGAAGTACTTACATCACTCAGAAAACAAAATACCTTCCCCGATATGATTCAAGTTGGAAATGAAATTAATCATGGTATTGTTTGGCCAGCTGGAGATAGTGATCACCAGGATCAGCTTTTTGAACTTTTAAAAGAAGGGGTTACTGGGGTTCGTTCTGTAAATAAAAAAGTTCCCCTCATGATGCATCTTGCTTGTGGTGGTCAGAATGAGGAATCAAGAATTTTTTTAGACAAATTGATTGCCCACAAAATATCATTCGATATCATTGGTCAATCCTATTACCCGCAATGGCATGGCACACTTGAAGATCTAAAAAACAATCTCACAGATCTGGCAAAAAACTACCCGCAAGAAGTGGTGATTGTGGAATATACAGCATTTAAAAAAGAGGTAAATGAGATCGCATTTAGTATCCCCAATAAAAAAATGCGGGGAACTTTTATTTGGGAACCCTTAAATACCTGGGAAAGAATCTTCGAAAAAGACGGTAAATCGAATGCACTAATCGATATTTATCCTGAGCTATCCCAAAAATGGATTACCCCTGTTCATTAGTTTATTTTATAATCAGACAGTTATTTTGAAGAATCATATAGGTTGAACAAAAAAGAAGGCTTCTGATAGTGCATCACATAATTTCGCTAAATTTGTACAAAATCATGACGTTTATGTTTCGTTTAAGCGCTAGCCTAATATTCGTTTACCTGTTGGTCTTGTCGGGTTGTACCGGTTCAAAATCGGCTTCATCCAAAGCATATATTAAAGAGCATGCTGCCCAAAATGATCCCAAAGAAAATAACGCCTATATTCCCCCTTCAACTGTCGACAAAACCCAATTCACCCCTTATTCACGTGATTTGCAAATGAAGATGCAGGCATTTGCAATCGACTATAAAAAGGTGCAGATTTATTTAGATCAAAAATTAGTACTCGTAAAAAATTTAGATAGTACAAAAGCAGAAGTAGTTTCAGGTGTGGTTCGCTTTATTAATAGTTCTGTGACCGATGAAATTACCATTAATGCCTATACGCCTGGTGTGATAGACTCCATTGATCCGGAAGGCATTTGGATAAAATTTGAAAATGGAAATAAACTCCGTTTTGTACCACAAACCGGACCAGATGCTGAAGATGCTTTTGTAATTGCCGGAAACAACTGGGATGAAGGAACCTGTGAAGTTGCCTATGCCAATAAAATTTATCGGGCTAGCTGTTTCAAATGCCCAAGTATCGCATCCGTTCGACCTGTAATTAAATTAGCAGATGTAGATAATAAGAATAAGAAAACAAAAGTATTACAGGGTGTTAGAATTAATTAATGCTGAAAAATAAATTTAAAAAAGCACTCCTATAATCGGAGTGCTTTTTTTATGCGTTCAAACTACCCATCATCGACTCAGGATATCTGGTACCAGATGCTGCATCCTTACTAAATAATTCGTTGATGATTGCCAATTCTTTTGAAGAAAAAACCAATTCAATGGAGGCGATATTTTCTTTGAGATATTTACTTTTTTTGGTTCCTGGAATTGGAAAAATAAAATCTCCTTGAGCTACTACCCAAGCTAAAGCTAATTGGGAAGGCGTACAGTTCTTTTCAGCTGCTAACTTTTCTAAATGTTTTACAAGCTCTAAATTTTTATTGAAATTTTCTCCTTGAAATCTTGGTGAAAATCTACGATAGTCGTCAGGAGCAAAATCATCGAAATGCTTGATCTGACCTGTTAAAAATCCCCTTCCTAAAGGACTATAAGGCACAAATGCAATCCCTAATTCTTTGCAGGTAGCAAGTATTTCATCTTCGGGTTCGCGACTCCATAAACTATACTCAGTTTGCAATGCAGTAATCGGAAATACTGCATGTGCTTTACGTAATGTGCTTGCAGAAACTTCGCTTAACCCAATGGCCCTCACTTTTCCTTGCTCTACTAATTTACCCATGGCTCCTACTGTTTCTTCAATCGGTGTTGCTGGATCTTTCCGATGTAAATAATATAAATCGATATAATCAGTTTCTAATCTTTTCAAGCTTGCTTCACATGCCGACTGAACATACGCAGGGGTTCCATTGAGGCCTCTAATGGAAGGATTTTCAACTGATCGTACAATTCCAAATTTAGTAGCGAGCGTAATTTTATCTCGCTTTCCTTTTAATGCTTTTGATATTAATAACTCATTTTTTAAAGGTCCATACATATCTGCAGTATCCCAAAAATTAACCCCTAATTCCAAGGCTTCCGCAAGCAATAGTAAACTATGTTCATCATTGGCAACACCGTAAAATTCGCTCATCCCCATACAACCCAATCCTAGCTGAGAAGCAATAATCCCTTGTTTACCCATTGGTCTTTTTTCCATAACTTTTTATTTACTATAAAATTGATGTTTTTATACAGAACTATAGATTAATTTTTAGCAAACCGCTCAATAAAAAAAATACACCAAAGAGAAACCAAAGCATTGAATGAACTATATTGAGGGCCTATTTATTTGATATGATAAAAAAAATATTACTAAGCTTTTTATTTGTGTTCGTAGTTGTTGCAGGGATAGTTATTTTTAATACTATTCGCTTTAGCAAAGAAATAACTAAAAAAACTTCTGCCGATTTACCCAATTTGCCCGATTCTGCAATCAGCCATATGCAGCAAGCCATTCGCGTAAAAACAATTGGCTTTGGAAATGGAGCACCAGTTGATACAGCTCAATTTTTGGCTTTTTGGCAATTCGTTGAAAAAAATTATCCATTAGTGCATCAAGCACTAACACATCAAACATTTAATGGTCTTAGTCGCTTGTACAAATGGGAAGGAAAACATCCTGAACAAAAACCATATCTACTAATGGCACACTTTGATGTGGTGCCAGTTGAAGCCAGCACAGAAAAACTTTGGACAGTTCCAGCATTTGGTGGCATTTTGAAAAATGATACGATTTATGGAAGAGGTGCTGCTGATGACAAAGTTAGTCTAGTAAGCATTTTAGAAGCCGTTGAAAAATTATTATCACAACATTTTCAACCGGAAAGAACTATTTATTTAAGCTTTGGAAATGATGAAGAAACTATCGGACTTGGTGCACAAGCAATTGCAAAATTCATGGAGGAAAATAAAGTTCATCCAGAAGTTATTTTAGATGAAGGCGGAGAAATTACGACCGAAAATTTCACTGAACTGAAACGGCCTATTGCATTAATTGCTGTTGCTGAAAAAGGTTATATGAGTTTTAATTTAACCGTTGAACAACACGGCGGACATAGTTCTACTCCTGCACCTGAGACAGCTATTGATATTCTTGCAAAAGGCATAGTTCATTTAAGAGAAAAGCAAATGCCTTATCAGTTTCAACCAGTGATCAGAGAACTATTAAATCGTGTAGGACCGGGAATGCCATTTTTAGAAAGAATGGCAATAGCTAACCCATGGATTTTTGAAAAAACTTTGGTAAGCCAATTAGAAAAAGATCATAGCAGTAATGCATTATTACATACCACCATCGTTCCAACTATTGTGCAAGCAGGGGTTAAAGACAATGTAATTCCTAGCTTGGCAACTGCTGTAGTAAATACCAGAATACTTCCTGGCACTTCAGTTGAAGAGGTTGAAGCATTTATGAATAAACAAATTAATGACAACAGAATAAAGATTACAAAAAATAGTCCTCCAGATAGAGTTGGCCCTGCTGCATCTTACGAAAGTGTCGCTTATAAAAAAGTAGAAGAAGCCACTTACAAAGTAATGAAAGATGTGGTGCCTGTGCCCTTCTTATCAGTAGGTGCTACTGATTCAAAATATCTGCAACATCTTGCTGATGGAACCATAAAATTTACACCTGCGATAGATGCAAAGGGTTTTCATGGAATTGATGAAAGAATCGGAGTTCAGGATTTAAAACGATTAATATTCTTTTATCAGATAATAATACAAGAGGCAGGTAAGTAATGTTAAATTGAAAAGTGAAAAGTCAAAATTATTAATATGAGTGTATCAGATAAATTAGCGCAGATCAATGCAGATAAAGCAGCTGCAAACTTAAAGACCGGATTAGATTTCCTGGCATCAAATAAAACGAAAGAAGGTGTTACTGAATTACCTAGTGGATTACAATATGAAGTATTGAAAATGGGTGAGGGACCAAAGCCATTAGCTACTCATGAAGTTACTTGTCATTATCATGGAACTATGATTGATGGCTCTGTTTTTGACAGCTCGGTTCAACGTGGCACCCCCGCTTCTTTTCCTTTAAATAGAGTGATTAGTGGATGGACCGAAGGTTTACAATTAATGCCAACTGGTTCTAAATGGCGCTTTTTTATCCCTTCGCATCTAGCATACGGTGATCGTCAATTAACCGCTCAAATTGGGGCGAATAGTACATTGATTTTTGAGGTAGAATTAATTTCATTTCGATGATTTTATAGAACACGGATTTACACGGATAAAACGAATTTTTTTATCCGTGTAAATCCGTGTTATCCGTGAAAATCTGTGTTCCATTCATCCACGTTTAAACCATTTCACTCAACTCCAACCAACGAAGTTCTTTTAATTCGAGATCTTGTGTGATAGCAATCATTCGATCACTCAACTTTTGGAGATCTTCGAAACCCAGATTACCGGCACTCATTTTATCTGCAATAGTTTGCTTTTCTAATTCCAAAACCGGCATCTCTTTTTCCAATATTTCAAACTCCCTTTTTTCTTTAAAAGTAGCTTTCTTTTTGGGTGGTGCTACAACTGCTGAATTTGCCACAACTGCTTCCTCAGTAGTTTGTCCCCTGCTTTTATTTGATTCCAGCACTGCCCATTTGTTTTCTTTCTTCTCATTTTCTTTCAGCCACAATCTGTACTGGGTATAGTTTCCAGGAAAATCCCGCACTTCGCCTTCCCCTTCAAAAACAAATAAGTGATCCACCAAACGATCCATAAAATATCGATCGTGAGAAACAATCATCACACAACCTTGATAGTCGCTCAAGAAGTTTTCTAATACAGCAAGCGTAGGAAGATCTAAATCATTCGTAGGTTCATCTAATATTAAAAAATTAGGATTGGTAAATAGAATGGTTAGTAATTGTAATCGCTTTCTTTCTCCACCACTCAATGCACTTAGATAAGTATATTGTTTATCCGGAGTAAATAAAAACAATTCTAAAAATTGCGCGGCACTTAAACTTCCGCCCTTTGCGAGGGGAAAATTTTCAGCAAATGTTTTTACATATTCAATCACGCGCATATCTTCCTTGATCACTAATCCTTGTTGAGAAAAGTTCCCGAAGATGATAGTTTCACCCACAACAATTTTACCACTATCCGCTGGTTCTAATTGTTGCAATACATTCATGAATGTTGATTTACCAACACCATTTTTTCCAATGATACCAATGCGTTCGCCCTTACTGAAATTATAATCAAAACCTTTTAAAATTGGCTTATCGCCATATGACTTATATACTTTTTTCATCTCCACAATCTTACCACCTAGTCTGCTCATTTTAACTTCTAGTTGCAATTGGGCATCCTCGATTTTTGTTTTGGCCTTGGCTTCTACTTCGTAAAAATTGTCCTGTCTGCTTTTGCTTTTAGTTGTTCTGGCTTTAGGTTGCTTACGCATCCATTCTAATTCTTTCCTAAAAGTATTCTTTGCTTTATCGATACTGGCCAACTCACTTTCAATTCTGGCCGCTTTCTTCTCTACATAATTTTCATAGTCGCCAGTGTATACGTACATATTTTCGCGCTCCAATTCCCAAATTTCGCCACAAACTGCATCCAGAAAATACCGATCGTGTGTAACTAATAATAAAGTAACGTTCTCTTGATTCAAATACTGCTCCAACCACTCGATCATTTCTACATCCAAATGGTTGGTAGGCTCATCCATCATAAGTAAAGTATGCTGATGTTCAAACCCGATATCAATTAAAGTTTTTGCTAAAGCCACCCGTTTGCGCTGTCCCCCACTTAACTCACTAACAGGATTTTTTAAATGATGCACATTTAATTTATCGAGGATCTGTTTTACTTTGGATTCGAAATCCCAGGCATTTAAATCCTCCATTTCGCCAATTGCTTCCGCAATCATCATACCATCTTCACTTTCCATGGCATCCTCATATTTGCGAATAGCAGTAATTATGGGGTGTTGCAGATGAAAGATATTTTCTAAGACAGTTTTGTCTTCTTCAAAATGTGGATCTTGCTCAAAAAGAGCTACCGTCACATCTTTATTAATCCAATGTTTGCCGGAATCAGCCGTTTCTTCTCCTGCTAAAATGCGTAATAAGGTGGACTTTCCCACTCCGTTACGCGCTATCAAGGCTATTTTGTCGCCTTCATTAATATGAAATGAAATATTACGAAAAAGTGGGTTAATACCATAACTCTTTGTCAATCCCTCTACTGAAACATAATGCATGAGGCAAAGATAAGGCTTAAAGGCCAAGGCGATGAACTCCGAACTTTGTACTTTTGTGTTTGTTATTTAACTATTATGAAGCAATTCAATGTGCCAGTTGGTTATAGAAGTCCACTCATTACTGCAGTAAAGCAATTTCGTAAACAGCAGGATAAACTAAAAAAAGATGATACACCTACTTTATTAGATTTAGGAAATCTACAAATCTATCTGGCGCGTCATTTTGGATTTTGCTATGGTGTGGAACATGCTATTGAAATTGCTTTTAGCACCATCCATTCAAATCCTGGTAAAAGAATATTTCTCTTGAGTGAAATGATTCATAATCCTCAGGTAAATGCTGATCTTTTGGCAATGGGCGTTCAGTTTATGCAAGACACTTATGGTAAACAAATCATCCCATTTGATGAGATTCAATCAAACGATATTGTAATTATTCCTGCATTTGGCACTACACTTGCTATTGAAGCTTTATTAGAATCTAAGGGAATAGAAACTGCAAAATATAATACCACCTGTCCATTTGTTGAGAAAGTCTGGAATAGAAGTGAGCAGATTGCTGAGAAAGGTTATAGTATTGTAATTCATGGAAAACCGAAACATGAAGAAACAAGGGCTACATTTTCGCATGCATCTGCTGTTACTCCTTCTATTGTGATTAATGATATGCAAGAAACTACAGAGTTGGCTAAATATATTACTGGAGAATATGAAGCCGCTGGATTTTATGAACAATTCAAAGGCAGATATTCTGAAGGTTTTAATATTTCTAACGATCTGATTCGTTTTGGTGTGGTTAATCAAACCACACAATTAGCCACAGATACACAAGCTATTTCAGATTATTTGAAATCTGTAATGATCAAAAAATACAATTTAACTGCTGATACGATTGATACACATTTTGCTGATACAAGAGATACTCTTTGTTATGCTACGAACGATAATCAAACAGCAGTGACAGGGATGCTTCAAACGGATGCTGACTTAGCTATAATTATTGGTGGATATAATAGTAGTAACACGTCTCATTTAGTTGAACTATGCGAAGAAAAAATTCCATCCTATTTTATTGATACTCCTGAACGAATCATCAGCAAAACTGAAATTGTTAACTGTAACTGGAGAACTAAAGAGCAAACCACTATCCGAAATTTTTTACCAGAAATCACACCCTTAAAAATATTAATTACCAGTGGTGCTAGTTGCCCTGATGCTGTTGTTGAATCAGTCATTAAAAAACTGGCTTCTTTATATGGTTTAGAGGAAAGGGTAGAAAAATTAATAGCATCTTTTTTATAGGATGCTATTAATTAAAAATATATTACAAATTAACGCTTATTCTAAGAGTTTTTTAACAACCAATCCACCCACTTTTTTACCAGCTTCGGCGCCCGTATTAACGCTTAGCATATAGTGAATGCCACCATATACTCTACTAATCGAACACTCAGCTGCTGCCGCATGCAAAGAAGTAAAGTTTCGTTTCATCCCTATATAGTGGTAATCACTAGAATCAGTGAAGCTAAGATTATCCCTATATAATTTAGTCAATACAGTTGCAGCAGAAGCAGTGATAGTGCTATGTCCACTTGTATATTCTGGGAATGGAGGTGTTTGTAAGAAAGGCATCCAATTTTTATCAATTGATTCTTTGATAACAGTAACAGGTCTTACATAACTACTCCTGTATTTTTCGTCCCAGCAAGAAATAAATGCATCATATAATGCAATAGATGTGATCGCAAAAGTTTGTGCAGCTTTTACGGGATCAGCTTTTTCTTGCTCTATAATTTGACTGGCAATTCCAATCCAGTGACCACCCGGCGTGATTTTTTTATTTCCAAACATCATGTGGCCTGCATGTTCAATCACGAAAGGATTATCATCCCAATATCTGGCAATCGTTTTTTGTTCTTCTGTAAGATGTGTAGTGATATCATACACTTCCTTTAACATGCCAGAATAAACTGAACCAGGTTTAAGGTCATATTTTGGAGGTGGAATTGGCTTGAACTGCGATGCCGAATCTAGCACCATGGGTTGCATGGTATTCCAGCACCATTCTACACCATCAGCATAATCTGGCGGGGTTGGACGCCATTTTCCTGGCTCCTCACTACCTAAATATTTTGCCTTACCTCTTGATTTGAAATAGCCATCATTTTTAGCTCTTTTCAAAACAACAGCAGCAATTGTATCCCCAAATGCAACGGAAGCTTGATAGGTAGCTTCATCTAATTGCTGTTTAAAATTTTCATGGATCTTATTTTCATAAGCAGTTAATGAATCCACGGAAAATACTTTTACATTCCTGGTAACTTTGAAAAATGCTTCCGAAGCGGCTAAATTAAAATCATATTTTTTGGTTGAATCGGGTTGAGGCATTTTCCCAAACCCATTTAATTTTTCGGCTATTGAAGTTGTATTTGCCTTAGAGAATCGCAATGCTTCATAGGCAGCAATAGAGGAATACACATATATTCTACTAGCTACGGGTGGGGTGAATACATCATATATAATTACTTGAGTTAACTGGTCTTCATTATTAATTAACAATTTCACAGAGTCAATGGGTTCAGACTTTTTTGGAGAACAAGCAATTGCAGCTAAACAAATTGCTGCAAACAAGGTTTTTGAAATTCTTTTCATGAAAATGGTTTGAGAATAAAGCAATCGAAAACAAATTAATTAGCAGATGATTAAAAAGTTATTAAAGATATGAAAAAAGAAAGAATTGTACAAATTGACGCTTTACTACGTTCTATTCACCCGACTATCCATATTTGTAAATCTATTAACGTTAAGAAGGGATAAAAAAACTATATTTAATTTCCATAAACAACTCTAACGAATGTCTGCTCTGAGAAACCTTTGCGTCAATGCTATTTTCATTTTTTTATCATTAGGGTCAGCTAAAGCCCAGCTTTCATCAAAAGATAGTTCCTTCTTACAAAACAGTGTTAAAAATGTACTTACATTTTATGACCAAAATATTGGAGAACAGTCTGGGAAATTTAATGGTAGCCAGAATATTGGTTACCCAATTGCAGTTTTAGATAAAAATCCCTATTACAATTCTCCCAATTTCGCCAGAGGATATATTATTTACGATCATGTTTTTTATAACAACGTATCGCTACTTTATGATGAAGCTGCCGACTTGGTGATTTTACAAGATAGTTCGCATAAAATAGAATTGATCAGTGAAAAACTAGAAGGATTTGGCATTCTAGATGACCAATTTAAGTATTTGGTTAAAAATGAAATCACTTCAAATGATCTTTTAAAAAGCGGATTTTATCAAGTTTTAGTAGACAATAAGATCAGTTTGTATAAAAAAGAAACCAAAAAAATCAGTGAGCAAATTATTGGAACAGATCTTACTTATCAGATAGAAACCTATACTCATCACTATGTGCTAAAAGATAATCAATATCATGAAATACAAAGTAAGAATACGATTATCCGATTATTTAAAGATAAAGAGAAAGAAATAAAACGTTTTATAAAAACACAGCACCTTAGTTACCGAAAAGAAAAAGACAATATGCTCAAAGATGTTGTAGAATACTATAACCTTATAACCCAATAATGTGAGAATATATTCCCTAAGTTTCCTATTACTTTTTTCACTGCTATTTTTCAATAAAAGTTATAGCCAGTCAGATAGTTCAAAGCTAGTAAACATAAATTGTGACAAATGCTCTATTCAAGATTTGACCACACAAATTGAATCTCAAACACGCTTTCATATTTATTATGATTCCAGCATGTTTGCTCAAAAAGCATTTACTTATATTGCCAAGTCTGAACCCTTGAACAAAGTTTTGAACAAACTTTTTTCGGGTGATTTAATTTATCCAAGTTTTGATGATCAGGATAATCTTTTCCTTTCAAAAAGTAAAACTCTAAGTTTAATATTACCTGAAAGCTATTTTTCTGGTAATAAAACAATTGCAACTGCCAATAATATCATTGATGAAGAAGATTTATCAGATAGTAAAGAAGCTTTAGTTGATAAAAAACTGTATGAGATTGGAGATAAAAATGCAAGAAGTCAAAAATCAGTTGTTATTGGAGGAATAATAAAAGATGTAAAAACTGGCCAGCCTGTTTCTGGAGCTAACGTGTATATCGAAAACCCTAGAATTGGTGCTACCACTGATCAATTTGGTGCCTATACCATTTCATTGCCTAGGGGAAAACACATATTAAATATTCAAAGTATTGGCATGCGGGACATAAAACGCCAAATCGTTTTATATAGTGATGATAAATTCAATATAGACATGACCGAAAGTATTCAGTCATTGAAAAGGGTAACGGTTTCATCTAAAAAACTCAGTAATATTCGGGGTTCACAAATGGGTGTTCAGAAAATTGATATTAAAACGATTAAGCAAATCCCGATGCTATTTGGCGAAGCCGATATCTTAAGAGCCATAACCACATTGCCTGGTGTTAAAACGGTAGGTGAAGCAAGTACTGGTTTTAATGTGAGAGGTGGATCAGCAGACCAAAACTTAATATTGTTCAATGATGCAACTATTTATAATCCTTCGCACTTTTTCGGCTTGTTCTCCGCATTTAACCCGGAAGTAGTAAACAGTGTTGAATTATACAAGAGTAGTATTCCTGCAAACTTTGGAGGAAGGCTTTCTTCTGTTTTGGATATTAACAGTAGAGAAGGAAACAAAAAAGAATTTACGGGTTCTGCAGGTATAGGTCCATTAACAAGTAGATTAAATATTGAAGGCCCTTTAGTGAAAGATAAATCTTCCTTTATTTTAGGCGGCCGGACTACTTATTCTAACTGGTTGTTTAAATATTTACCAGATGATTATAAAAATAGTGCAGCCAATTTCTACGATATCAATTTGATCACTACCCATGAGTTGGATAAAAACAACACACTCTATTTTACCGCTTATTTAAGTAATGATAAGTTTAATCTTAACAGCGATACTACTTATAGCTACGGAAATAAGAATCTTTCTTTAAAATGGAAACACACTTATACTGCTAAACTAAACAGTATCATAAGTATTGGACATGACCAATACAATTATGAAATTGGAAGTCAAAAACTTCCTCTAAATGCCTACAAGCTGGCCTTTGATATTCAGCAAACAAATTTCAAGGCTCACTTCAATTATTTTTATAATAATAAACACAGTTTTGATTTCGGTATCAACTCCATTTTGTATAACCTGCATCCTGGCAATTTCGATCCTAATGGAAGCCAGTCTCTGGTTAAGCCAGATCATATCCAGGCAGAACAAGGCCTGGAATCTGCGCTTTATTTTAGCGACCATTATACCGTAAACGCTAAATTTAAAATTGATGCGGGTATTCGGATGTCTATGTTTAATGCAATGGGACCCGGAGATATAAATGTATATGCGAATGGAGTACCAAGAACTGAAAACAGCATCATTAGTACTACCCATTATGACAACGGTAAAATTATTAAAACCTATGGCGGCCCTGAGGTTAGATTAGGATTTAGGTATGTATTTGATGAGACCTTCTCAATTAAAGGTGGTTTCAATACCCAACGACAGTATATACATTCCTTATCCAACACTACAGCGATGGCTCCAACAGATATTTGGAAATTAAGCGACCCCAATATTAAACCTCAGATTGGTAGCCAGTTCTCTTTGGGTTTATATAAAAACTTAAGATCGAATACAATTGAAACTTCAGTTGAAGTTTATTATAAAGACATCAAAAACTATCTTGATTATAAGAGTGGGGCGGTACTGGTAATGAATCATCATATTGAAACAGATGTAATTGGTACAAAAGGAAAAGCATATGGAGTAGAGTTATTATTGAAAAAAGTAACTGGAAAATTAAATGGTTGGATAAGTTATACTTGGTCAAGAATATTATTACAACAGAATGATCCAGCTGCAGGAGAACTCATTAACAATGGGGATCCTTATCCTGCTAACTACGACAAACCAAATGATGTTACTGTAGTTGCTAATTATAAGTTTAGCCACCGTGTAAGCATATCATTGAATGGCAATTACAGTACCGGGCGCCCTATTACATTGCCTGTTGGTCTTTTTGATTATGGCGGATCAATGCGTACACTCTATGCTGCAAGAAACTCTTACAGAATACCTGACTACTTTAGAACAGATTTCTCCATGAATATCGATGGTAATCATAAAGTAAAACAATTGTTCCATAATTCTTGGTCAATCGGTGTTTACAATTTAACAGGAAGAAAAAATCCGTATTCTGTTTACTACGTTTCAGAAGGTGGACATGTGAATGGATATAAGCTTTCCATATTTGGAAACGCTATTCCTTATATCAATTTAAATATCAGGTTCAAATAAAATAAAAAATGAAAAAAATCTTTGGTTCTTTGTTCATCCTTCTCGCCTTTCTAGGGTGCAAAGAAAAATATATATCACCTGTTGCTTCTCCAAATTTAGGATACCTGGTTGTAGAGGGAACCATAAATTCTGGTACTGGCATTACCCAAATTGTGCTTAAGCGAACCGTTAAATTAGATAACCCAATTATCGTTTATGAACAAGGTGCTATTGTAACTGTGGACGGACAAGATAATTCAAAAGCATTTTTAACGGAAACATCTTTAGGGCATTATACTGCGGCAAATTTGAATCTTAATAATGCTAAGCAATATCGACTAAACATCATCACTAAAGATGGAAAAGTTTATCAATCAGATTATACCAGTTCTCAGAAAACACCCGCAATTGACAGTATTAGCTGGAAACAAGATGCAAGTGGCATTCAGTTATTTGTAAATTCACATGATGCGTCTGGACTTAACAAATACTATCAATGGGATTATACAGAAACCTGGGAATACCACTCTCCTAACAAGCAGTTTTTTGTTTATCAACATATTGCACCACCAATCAACAAATGGGGCATCACCTATTTTGATCCGATCCTAATTAATTTTAATGCTGCGATTTATTCCTGCTGGCCTACCACAAATTCAACTAATATTATATTAGGATCAAGTATTACTTTAACGGATAACAAAATTTCTCTTCCTCTGATTTCTATACCTACAGGCGATATAAAAATTGGTATCTTATATAGTATAGATACTAGACAATACGGATTAAGTGAAGCGAAATATAATTACTTACAAAAAATGAAAAAAAATACAGAAGGCACTGGTTCTGTATTCGATGCCCAACCATCAGAACTTGTAGGAAATATTCATTGTACTACTAATGCTAGCGAACCAGTTGTTGGATATATCGACATATGTAATATTCAAGAAATAAGAACATTTATCAGGAACGATCAGATACCAAATTGGAATTATGTTTCTCCCTGTAAACCAGTTGAATTATTGAATAATATAAAAGCAATTGATTCTGCTCATGGACTGCTTTTACCTATAGACGTAGCACGACAAAGTCCATTCGGAGGAATATTATCTTATTATTTCGATACGCCTAATTGTGTTGACTGTACATTATCGGGATCAAATATTAAACCACCTTTTTGGCCTTAATTAAGTTTTAAAATATGCAGAAGATAAAAATATATATTTCTTGTTTAGTTGTTGCTTTTTTTGCGATGCATCCTTCTACTTCGAAGGCTCAAGAAACAGATTTAATTACCCAAAAGGTGGAGAACTATGCTTCAAAGCATTTAGAAGAAAAGCTTTTTTTGCATACTGATAA
>CAIJZG010000089.1 GCA_903825065.1 uncultured Bacteroidota bacterium | reverse complement strand
GTAAAAAATTAATTTTAATATACCATCCTGTTCGCAAGCGAACTTAAGGGGTAGTTTCGAGTTTTTCTTCAATACATTATTTACCAAAATAAAACTTTTAAGACAAGTACTTCCCTACAATTGGAACTCTTCTTCCTACCCCAAATGCTTTTGGAGAAATGCGGATGATTGGACAAAACTGATTGCGTTTGTATTCGTTATTATTGACCATTTTTAATGTCCGATCTACTAATGCTTCACCATAACCCAATAATTTGATTTCTACAGGTCCCTGGCGCTTTTCAATGTACTGATACAGGATTTGATCAAGAACTAAATAATCTGGTAGGCTATCGCTGTCTTTTTGATTAGGACGTAATTCGGCACTTGGTGCTTTTTCAATAATATTGTGCGGAATGATTTCCTTGTTTCTATTTATATATCCCGCTAATGCATATACTTGTAATTTATAGCAATCTCCTAATACACCTAATCCTCCAGCCATATCACCATAGAGCGTACCATAGCCGGTTGCGAGCTCACTTTTATTGGATGTGTTTAACAGGATATATCCAAACTTATTAGAGATAGCCATCAATAAATTTCCCCTACTTCTACTTTGTATATTTTCTTCGGCCAAGGAAAATGGAAGTCCATTAAAAATTGGCTCCAAGGTTTTTAAAAATGATTCGTAAACATCATTAATGCGAACAATTTCATAAGGGTTCCCCAGATTTTTACTCAAAGCCACCGCATCATTAACGGAATGTTCAGATGAATAAGGGGAAGGCATTAGAATTGCTCGTACATTTTCTTTTCCTAAAGCATCACAAGCTAGCGCTAATACTACTGCAGAATCAATACCACCTGAGGACCCCACAATAGCTTTACTAAATCCCATTTTTGAAAAATAATCTTTGATTCCCAAAATTAATGCGTCGTAAACCTGAGCAATATTTAATTCTGGCTCAAGTGTGGCAGGATTTAATTCTTTATCTGGAACTCTACTAGCTGGTTCAACAATACAAGCAGCGATACTTCCATCATCATTTACATCAACAGATTCTAGGGCTTCTTCAAATAATGGGAATGCCTTGCATAAGTTAGCATCTTTATCAAAAATTAAAGAGGCTCCATCAAAAACAATTTCTGTCTGACTACCTACTGCGTTACAATAAAACATTGGAATCTTATACTTCAACACATTTGCTTTAATCACCGATTTACGATCTTCATCATGTGTATAATCGAATGGAGATGCACTAAGATTTAGCATGATGTCGGGATGCTGTTCCATCAAATGATCCATCGGACAAATTCTGTATAAGGGGTTATCTCCCAAATTCCAAATGTCCTCGCAGATAGTGATGGCTAATCTTTTTCCTTTAAACGATACCACATTCCACTCATAAGCAGGTTCGAAATATCGATACTCATCAAAAACATCATAGGTAGGTAACAAGGTTTTGTGGATCTCAGATTTTATTTCATTTTCATATAAAAAATAAGCAGCATTAAATAAACCCTTCCCTTTCTGATAAAGATTTTTAGCAGGGGAGCCGATGATAACACCAATTGTATCGGCATGTGATTTAATTAGCTCAATAGAGGCTTCGCATTTACTGATAAAATCATTAAACTCTACAAAATCCCTCGCAGGATAACCACACACACTCATTTCGCTGAATAGAATCAGATCGCCACCTGCTGCTTTTGCTATTTCAATAGCTTTAATAATTTTTTGGGTATTGTATTCAAAATTGCCAATATGGTAATTCTGCTGTGCTAAGAAAATCTTCATGCCACGAATTTCAGGATTAATTGCGAATGAATCATCCATAAATTTTAAGAAAACGGATGGAATGGCTTTATACACCCTGTTGGGAAATGTATTAATTTGCCGCCATGAAGAATTTCTTGCTGATTTGTTTATTGATTTCTCTTTTCTCGTGTAAGCAATCTCCTAAACAACCCGATCTAACTCAGGTAAAGCTAGATGTGCAGGTGTTACGTTTTGAAAAAGCATATTTTGCTTTGGATACCAATCACCTCGACAAGGGTTTAAATGCACTGAATAATTCCTTTCCTGGATTTTCTAAAGATTATCTCTACAATATTTTAGGTACTACTGTAGATAGTGCTATGAAGGATAGCAAAACTTTTATCGGCAGTTATCGATCCATGTTCGATTCGTCACAACAGCTATATGCTGATTTCAATCCTATTGCGCAGGAAGTTGTTCAAGGATTTAAAGCTGTGAAATATTATTATCCTACCTATCCTGTTCCAACAAAGCTGGTTACTTTTATTGGTCCTATCAACAGTTACGCAAATATTATCACTACTGATGCCATTGCAATTGGATTGCAAATGTATATGGGAAAAAATTACTCTCTCTATCAAACCGAAATGTGTCAGGAACTCTACCCTGCATACATTTCCAGAAGATTTGAAAAAGCCTATATTCCTGTGAATTGTATGAAGACGATAATAGATGATATGTATCCGAATAAAGCTTTGGGCAAACCCTTGGTTGAACAAATGATCGAGGCGGGTAAGAGACAATATTTACTGAATTTATTTTTACCCAATACCGCAGATAGCATAAAAACAGGCTACACTCAAGCACAATTAGAGGGTTGTATAAAAAACGAAGCAGATATCTGGGGCTTTTTCGTACAAAATAATTTCTTGTACGAATCAAATCCCGATCAGACAAAAGATTATATGAATGAAGCTCCTAATACTCCTGCATTAGGTGATGGGTCTCCGGGTATGATTGGCCAGTTTGTTGGGACTAGAATTGTACAAAAGTGGATGGAGAAAAAAGGAAATATTTCACCGGATATTTTAATGCATACACCAGCAAGACAAATATTTGAGGAGTCGCACTATAAACCTAAATAGTGGTTAATTATTCTTTAAAGGAGCAATCATATCGAAAGAAGGAATCTTTACGTAGAACCTTTCTTTATTATTTTGATTTTCCATTAAATAAGTGCCGTGCATTTTTCCCATTTCAGTTTTTAAATTACAGCCACTTACATACTGGTAATTTTCATTGGGTTGCAGGATGGGCTGAATGCCAATTACTCCTTCGCCTTCTACTTCTTTGTGTTCGCCATTGCTATCAAAAATAAACCAATGCCTACGCATTAATTTAATGCTAAAAGTATTGTGATTTTCAATGGTTACTCTATAGGCAAACATAAACTCCTGATTCAGCGGCTTGCTGTAATCTGATTGGTAAAATATTTCAACGCTCACTTCTACGCCTTCTGAAATTTTAGATACCATGGAATGATTGCTTTAAGTAAATGTAAGAAAAGGGAACTAGGAATTAAAACACAAAAAAAGGAAAAGGGTTCTTTTATATAAAAAATCATAAGAATTAATCTCAGTTTAACGAATAAATGAGGCACACAAGTGTTAATTTCGCGTTTAAATCAATCTTATGACAAAAATTGCTGTAGCAAAAGGAGATGGTATTGGACCAGAAATAATGGATGCTGTTTTAGGAATTTTTGAGGCAGCCAAAGTTGAATTGGAGTATGAAGTGGTGGATATGGGCAAATGGGTGTTCGACAATGGTTACAGTAATGGCATGACTCCTGAAGCTCAGGAATCTATTGAGTCGCTGGGTATTTTGTTTAAAGGTCCAATGGAAACCCCGAAAGGTAAGGGTGTAAAAAGTGTAAATGTAACAGCTCGAAAAACTTGGAACACTTATGCAAATAAGCGCACATTCCAAACATTACACGGGGTTGATACTGTTTTTAGTAAAGCAGGTATACCGATTGATATTACAATTGTCAGAGAAAATATTGAAGATACTTATGGTGGTATCGAACATATGCTAACACATGATGTAGCATTGGGTCGTCGCTTTATAACACGCCCAGGAAGCATGCAAGTAATTAAGTATGCATTTGAAATGGCTAAGAAAAAAGGATGCAGACGCATCACTTGTGGTCATAAGGCAAACATCATGAAAATTACGGATGGATTATTTTTAGAAGTGTTTTATGAAGTAGCAAAAGAATATCCAGAATTGAAAGCAGATGATGTAATTGTAGATGATTTATGCATGAAATTGGTATCACGCCCAGATCTTTTTGATGTGGTAGTGTTGACCAATTTGCAGGGAGATATAGTAAGTGATTTATGTGCTGGATTAGTTGGAGGATTGGGCTTTGCGCCATCGGCAAATGTTGGAGATCATATTTCTATTTTCGAAGCAGTTCATGGAACAGCGCCAGATATTGCGGGTAGAAATATTGCCAATCCTACCTCTTTATTATTGAGTGGAATAGGTATGTTACAACATCTTGGTATGACGGAAACTTCCGCAATGATTGAGAATGCCTTATTATTTACTTTAGAAAGTGGGGTTCACACTGGCGATTTTGGAGACAAATCAATTCCTTCTTTAAATACTACTGAGTTTTCTAATGCGATTATTCAAAATTTCGGTAAAGAACCAAAGCATAGTCCAAAGCCATTTATCGCCAATCACTATGTAACTCCAACCCATTTCAAATTGGAAAAAAATCCCATGATTGAGAGTTTGGAAATGCAGCAGGAAGAAATCGTTGGGGTTGATATTATTATCGAGTGTAATGAACAGCCAAATGATGTGGCAGCAATTGCGTTGAAACATACAATGGACTTGTTTAAATTAGTTACCATTAGTAATCGTGGAACCCAGGTTTGGCCTAAAGGATCGGTATTTACAAACCTGGTAAACTCTTACTTTTGTAGATTCGAAAGTATTGGGGACGTGCCAGTTACGCAAACAGATATCTTGGAATTATATAAACGTATGACAAAAGATTTCAAAGTGAGTTCCATTGAACTATTGAATATGTGGGGTGGAAAAAAAGCTTACACCTTGGCCCAGGGACAATAGATTAACAATTTTACCTTAATTTCACGGCTCATTTAAAAGAGCAATCGAACTATGGCTGAAGCGATATTAATGCCCCGTCTAAGTGATACAATGACAGAGGGCGTCATTGCTGCCTGGCACAAACAGGTGGGTGATTCTGTAAATAAAGGCGATTTATTAGCTGAAATTGAAACAGACAAAGCTACTATGGAGCTAGAAAGCTATCAACAAGGAGTTTTGTTGCATATTGGTACTGTAACAGGTGGTAAACTTCAAGTGAATGATTTGTTAGCGATTCTAGGAAAAGCTGGTGAAGATGTGACTTCATTAATTGCAGCACACAGTGGTGGTGCAGTTCCTGAGGTTACAAAAGTGGAAAATCCGGCACCAATTGTACATGCAACAGCTGCTACTACTACTACTCCAGCTGCTTCTTTAGATATTAGTGCCATGGAAGAAGTGGTGTTAATGCCAAGATTAAGTGATACCATGACCGAAGGTGTTATTGCAGGATGGCAGAAACAAGTAGGTGATACTGTTAAAAAAGGCGATGTTTTAGCTGATATCGAAACAGATAAAGCAACTATGGAATTGGAAAGTTATAAAGACGGTGTTTTATTATATCAAGGGGCTAAAGCTGGTGAGAAGATCTTAGTGAACGACTTGCTATGTATTATTGGCAAACCCGGACAAAATATTACTGATATTGTAGCTGCGTCAAAAAATATGGGGTCTGATGCATCAACCGTTGTTGCTGCACCTGCTCAAACTCCAATCATTACTACACCCGTTGCAGCTGCACCAGTATCGGAAGCGGTTGTTAATGAAGGAAGAATTTTTGCTTCCCCTCTTGCTAAAAAAATTGCTACCGAAAAAGGAATTGATTTACGTTTTGTAAAGGGTAGTGGCGATAATGGAAGGATTACTAAATCAGATATCGATAGCTATACTCCGGCAAAAGCAACAGCCGTTGCTTCTTCTGCTGCTAATGTAACAGCTGCTCCTGCAAAAACTGCAAGTGCTTCTGTAATGAATGCTCCAGCAGGTGAAATTAGTTTTGTGGATACACCAGTTTCTCAAATGCGTAAAGTAATTGCGCGTAGACTAAGTGAAAGCTTATTTACTGCACCGCATTTTTATCTTACGATGAGTATTGATATGGATGCTGCAGTAGCTGCCCGTACAAAGATTAATGAAGTTGCAAAAACTAAGATTAGCTTTAATGATATGGTGTTGAAAGCAACTGCTTTATCACTTAAGCAACATCCAAAAGTAAATAGCAGTTGGCTAGGAGATACTATTCGTACCAATTATCACGTAAATATTGGGGTTGCAGTAGCAGTGGAAGAAGGTTTATTAGTTCCTGTAGTTCGATTTGCGGATGGAAAATCTTTAAGTCAAATTGGTGCTGAAGTAAAAGATTTTGCACAGAAAGCAAAAGATAAAAAATTACAGCCATCTGATTGGGAAGGAAGCACATTTACTATTTCAAATTTAGGAATGTTTGGAATTGAAGAATTTACTGCCATCATTAATCCTCCAGATGCTTGTATTTTAGCAGTGGGTGGTATCTCACAAGTGCCAGTAGTTAAAAACGGGCAAGTAGTTCCGGGAAATGTGATGAAAGTAACGTTAAGTTGCGATCATAGAGTAGTAGATGGGGCCACAGGTGCAGCGTTCTTACAAACATTGAAAAGCCTATTAGAAGAGCCACTTCGTATGTTGGTTTAAATAAAAAATGAGATTAAAAATAATAAAGAAGAGCGCATTCATTTAGGATGCGCTCTTCTTTATTTATAAAGGATGATGCTTATTGTATTGTTAACCTTAGGCGAAAGCATGGGGTTTGGAATGCCTGCTCATAAAGGACTTAAGCCCCGAATCAGAATACCACATCTAATTCCCCAGCTTAAAAGCCGGGGTTAACTCGATATTTTTTTACCTCTTTTTAAATTTTATTAATTCTCCTCGCATCC
>CAIJZG010000088.1 GCA_903825065.1 uncultured Bacteroidota bacterium | reverse complement strand
TAGGGAAATCCATGATCAACCAATTTTTAAATTCGGGCATTAAATTGGGTATTAATTATAACATTATCGGCAAACAAAATTTGCATATCAGTATTGCCAACAGGAGTGATGCCCCAAATTCTGACAATTCTTTTATTTCCCCAAGCTCTAGAGATACAGAACAAGAAATGATTAAAAATGAAATTTCTTATGCTGCAGAATTAGGTTATATGGTTCAATCTAAAAACTTAAAAATGCATGCTTCATTATATTATATCCAATCTTTCAATGGAATGGATATGCTTAGTTTTTATCATGATACCTATAATAGTTTTGTGAATTATGCTATCAGCGGGATTGGCCAAAAACAGGTAGGATATGAGTTTGGAATGGAAGCTAGACTCAATAATCATTTTTCTCTGATTACGGCAGCAACTAATGGAAATCACATTTTTAATACCAGGCAATTTGCTATTGTAACTGTCGACAATAATGCTACAGAAATAGAAAGAGATATTATTTATGCAAAGAATTATCCTTCCATCAATAGTCCGCAATCTGCTTATTCCCTGACTTTGAATGTTAGGACAAATAATCAATGGTTTGGAAGTTTGAGTGCTTCTTTATTCGACAAACAATACTTAGGATGGAATCCTATTAGGAGAACTGCAGCAGCCATTTACCCAATTGATCCTTTAACAGAAAAAGGGCAATCGATTTTGCAGGTAGATAGATTGCCTGCGAAGTCTTTCATTAATTGTTTTTTAAGTCACAGTTTTCGGTGGAATAAAAAAAAGCAGGAACAATTTTCTTATTCTATGAGCATCAATAATTTGTTGAATCGGCAAGACATTATACTTGCCGGATTTGAGCAATTAAGATATGATTTTGAAAATAAAGACCCGAATAAATTCCCACCGAAATATGTACACGCATCGGGAAGAAATTTCTTACTGTCACTTCGATATTCATTTTAGATAATAAACAAAAAGCCATGATTTATCCTACCATTTATCAGAAGCGGATTATGTGGGGACTACTACTGATTTGTCAGTTTTATTCTTGTGAGAAAGTCTACGATGCTCCGCCTACAGAATTGGAAGCTGCTTTTAGTGCAGATATCAGCATCAAAGATTTACGTGCAATGCATGTGATGGGAAAATTTGAACAAATTAATGAAGCTAAGTCGATTGTTGCTGTTGTTGTGGCAGATGATGCTTCGGATAATTTTTACAAAACCTTAGTGGTACAGGATAGTACGGGAGGAATTACGCTCAGAATGGACGGTATTAAATTGTGTGCCGATTATCCCATTGGAAGAAAGCTTTCTATCAATTTAAAAGGTTTGTGGCTGGGTGACTATGGAAAATTAATTCAACTAGGTGCTGGGGTAGATGTTAGCGATCCAGCAAATCCGAGTTTAGTGTCCATCCCACAAACTTTGTTCGATCAGATTATTCGAAAAGGAGAAATAATTATTTCGGTACCTGCCATAAAAGTTAGTATTACGGCTTTAAATAATAACTATCAAAGTAGGCTTGTGCAGCTTGATTCTGTGGAATTTGTACCCCTCGATACTGCTAAAGCTTTTGCGGATTTTCCTAATAAGCTAACAGTTAATCGATCCCTTCGATCCTGCAATAATAATACGATTATATTGCGGACAAGCGGTTATGCCAATTTCGCCAATGCCAAAACACCCTCAGGGAATGGGTCAATTACGGGTATTTATAGTGTATTTGGAACCACTAAGCAATTACTTATCCGCGATGAGCTGGACTTGCGTTTGAATAGACCCAGATGTAAATGAGTAACTGAAAAAAATACGGTTTTCGTCTCCTGAATTCTGTCAAAAAATACGAATACTTAGCTGAATGGTTCTATTGCCGTCATCCTGTCAGCATTGACTTCTTTGGTATTGTTATTGACCATTGGAAGCAAAATAGATAACTATGCAAAAAGGACAGATACGAGTACAGACGGAGAACATTTTCCCGATTATTAAGAAATTCCTTTATAGCGATCACGAGATTTTTCTTCGAGAGCTGGTAAGTAATGCGGTGGATGCAAGCCAGAAAATCAAAACCCTTTCTTCTATTGGGGAAGCAAAAGGCGATTTAGGCGAATTGCGCATCGATGTGGTTTTGGATATTAAAGAGAAAACCCTGAGTATTACGGATAGAGGAGTGGGAATGACTGGAGAAGAGGTTGACAAATACATCAACCAAGTTGCTTTCAGTGGCGCTGAAGAGTTTATGGAGAAATATAAGGATGCCAATATCATCGGGCATTTTGGTTTAGGCTTTTACAGTGCTTTCATGGTAAGCGATAAAGTTGAACTTTATTCCAAGAGCCATAAAGAGGGAAGCGGCGTTTTTTGGAGTTGTGACGGTAGCCCGGAATTTGAATTATATGATGTTGATTATAGTCAGCGCGGAACCAAAATTGTATTACATATTAATGAAGAGAGTGCAGAGTTTTTAGATGCTTCACGCATTAAAAGTATTTTAAATCGATTCTGTAAATTTCTTCCGATTCCTATTTTCTTTACAGAAGTTGGAGAAGTAAAAGAAGAAGAGGAAGCAGAAAAAAAGGAAGAAAAATCAATAAATAATACCAATCCAATCTGGGTTCGTAAACCAAGCGATTTAACGAAGGAAGACTATGAAAATTTCTATAAGGAGCTATATCCTTTTAATGAAACCCCCTTGTTCTGGATTCATCTAAATGTTGATTATCCTTTCAATTTAACAGGAGTATTGTATTTCCCTAAAATCAAACAGAGCTACGAAATACAGAAAGATAAAATTCAATTATACTGCAATCAAGTATTTGTTACCGATGAAGTAAAAGATATCGTACCAGAATTTTTAATGTTATTACAGGGTGTTATAGATAGTCCGGATATTCCTTTAAATGTTAGTCGTAGTTATTTACAAGGCGATCCTAATGTAAAAAAGATCAATGCGCATATCACAAAAAAAGTGGCAGATAAATTAGAAGAGCTATTTAATAAGGAACGTGCAGAATACGAACAGAAATGGGATAGCTTAGGCTTATTTGTGAAGTATGGTATGATGACTGATGATAAGTTCTTAGAAAAAGCTTCGAAGTTTTTAGTAATGGAAGATACCACTGGAAAATTTCACACTTTCGAAGAGTATAAAATGGCCACAGATACTTTGCAAAAAAATAAAGAAGGTAAGCATACGGTACTTTATACCACGAATCCTATTCAGCAAGATGCCTATATACAGGCTTGTGTGAAAAAAGGGTATAGTGTGATAAAAATGGAAACATTAGTAGATGCTGCATTTATAAACAATATGGAAATGAAATGGGAGAACACCCATTTTGTAAGAGTGGATGCTGATATAGTGGATAATTTAATCGATAAACAAGAATCCAGTGAATCTGTGCTAAGCAAGGATGAGGAAGTAAGTTTGAAAGAACTATTCAATATTCAAATTCCTGAATTACATGTAACTACAGAAGTAAAAGGATTGAGTGTTGATTCGGCTCCTGTAGTAGCTACCAGACCTGAGTTTATGCGTAGGATGAAAGATATGGGTGCTGTAGGTGGCGGTATGACAGCGTTTTATGCTCAGATGCCAGATGAAGTAACTTTAACAGTTAATGGTAATCATCCGATTTATCAAACGCTTTTAAAGCAGGAAAATAAAGACGTGCAACAGAAGCAAGTACGTTCATTAGCCGACTTAGCCTTATTGTCGCAGGGATTATTGAAAGGTGCAGAGCTCACCAATTTTATCAATAGGAGTGTTGAGTTAATGGAAACTAATAAAGCCTAACCTGTATGTAAAATAAAAAAAAGCTACTCGTCTAGAAACTGAGTAGCTTTTTTTTACAGAGATGATTAGTTTTCAGATAATCTGATATCGACGACTTTTAATTGAAGAGTTATATTGCCGTTATATTCATTTTCGTCAATGGTATACACAATGTCAATAGGTTGATTCATTTGAAGTAATGGGAATTTGTCTGACATATTAAATCCAATTCCTGTGATACTAGTATTGTTTTGTTTCAAAACAAATCTAATATGCGCTTCTTTCACAATTTTTGAATAGCCAGTGTCCCTCACTTTTTTTGTAATAAATACCGGACGCATATTTTCTGGGCCGATAGGTTCCATTTGTAAAAGAATCTGATAAAATGCTGTTGTGATCTCAGAGAACTGGAGAGGTGCATCAATAATTATTTCAGGAACCAATAATTTTTCAGGAATAGTTTCAGAAACTACTTTTTCAAAGGCATCTGCAAAGGACTGAACATGTTGAGGTAAAAGGGTCATACCTGCGGCAGCGAAATGTCCGCCATAGCCGAGTAACCATTCTTTGCAGGCATGTATGGCTTCATACAAATTAAACCCGGCAACGCTTCTGGCACTGCCCCCAACAATTTCGCCGCTTTTAGTAAGTACAATGGTTGGGCGATAATATTTTTCAATCAATCGGCTAGCTACAATTCCTACAACACCTTTGTGCCAATGTTCTTGATACACTACTGTTGTTTTCTTATTATCATTCTTTACATCTTTCAAAATCATTTCTAGTGCTTCCTCTGTAATGCTGCTATCCATTTCCCTTCTATCTGAATTGTCGCTATGTAACATCTCAGCAAACTGCATGGCTTTATCAGGATCCTGTTCAATAAAAAGTTGTACAGCTTTCTTTGCATCATCCATTCGACCAGCTGCATTTACTCTTGGCGCAATCATGAAGACCACATTTGTAATGAACATTTGTTTTTGAACCCCTGCTAGTTTTATGATTGCTTGAATGCCCGGACTAGGGCTTTCATTGATTTTTTTTAATCCATAATATGCGAGTACACGGTTTTCACCTGTCATCGGTACGATGTCAGCAGCGATGGCAATGGCAACCAGGTCGATATATTTTAAATAACTTTCTGAAGGAAGGTTTAATTTTTCTGCAAGTGCCTGTGCCAATTTAAAACCTACGCCACAACCGCATAGCTCTTTATAAGGATATCTACAATCGACTTGCTTTGCGTTTAAGATGGCTATTGCAGGAGGAAGAATCTGATCTGGTAAATGGTGATCGCATACAATAAAATCGATCCCTAAATCTTTGGCATAAGCAATTAAGTCAACTGATTTAATACCACAGTCTAAAGAAATGATCAGCGTAATGCCCTGTTCTTTGGCGTAATCGATTCCTGCTTTACTAACGCCATAGCCTTCCCGATAACGATGCGGAATATAGAATTCAACAGATTGATAAATAAATTTTAGAAATTGATAGAAACAAGCTACAGCGGTTGTACCATCAACATCGTAATCACCAAAAACTAGGATTTTTTCTCTTTGCTCGAAAGCTAGTAAGATCCGGGCAACAGCTTTGTCCATATCTTTCATGAGCCAAGGGCTATGTAAATCAGCGATTTGGGGACGAAAGAATTTTTTTGAAAGTTCAAAATTATCTAAGCCTCTTTGAACTAATATACGGCAAAGTGTTCTATTAATTTTTAGTGAGGAAAAC
>CAIJZG010000087.1 GCA_903825065.1 uncultured Bacteroidota bacterium | reverse complement strand
CATTACAATTCAATGAAGAAATATCTTCAGTTTCTCGAGTCTAAAGTAAATAAGAATACTGGCATATTAAACGAAGGCCCATTAGGAGATTGGTTAAGTCCTGAAGGAAATAAAAATGATAACACACTTTTTTGGATGGCATATTTCGAACACGATCTTGAAATTCTAAGCAAAGCAGCTAATGTACTAGGCAAAACTGAAGAAGCATCAGTTTATCATGACCGGATGGAGGAAGTTAAAAAAGCATGGAACGATATTTATGTAGATAAGACAAGTCACCGCACAATTAAATCTGGAACAAAGACTGGATTTTTTGGTCCACCAAATGAAAAAGAAGTATCTGGAAAAACAGATAAAGGACAGTTGATAAATACACAAGCTTCTTATGCAATTCCTTTGGCTTTGAATATTGTGAATGATACCAATAAGCCTTATATAATAAAGTATTTAAAAGAGACCATACAAAACAAAAGTATGGACGATAATGCTGTTGTACTTCCTGAATTTTCCTTAATGACTGGATTCATTGGAACTGCATCAATTAGTCAGGCGCTATCCGAAAATGGTAGCAATGATATTGCTTATCGATTATTGGAACAAAAAAATTACCCCTCTTGGTTATATTCAGTAGTAAATGGTGCAACTACAATTTGGGAAAGACTGAATTCTTTTACTGTTGAAAATGGTTTTGGTGGAAATAATAGTATGAATTCATTCAACCACTATTCTTTTGGTTCTGTTGCAGCATGGATGTATAATTATTCATTGGGAATTCAAAGAGATCCTGAGATTGCAGCTTTTAAAAATTTTGTTTTAAAACCTACACCGGATCCTAATCATATGATCAATTATGCTAAGGGATATTATGACTGCATATATGGTAGAATAAAAAGCGAATGGAGAATAGTTGGAGGAAACATAATTTACAAAACCACCGTTCCGCCAAATACGAGAGCCAAACTTTACTTACCCGCTAAGAGTTTAGACCAAATATTTGAGTCTGGAAAATCTATAAATAGTTGGAAAGGAATACAAATAGATAAAAATCAAATAATAATAGAGTTATTTGCTGGTAGTTATTCATTTGAAGTAAAGGAATAATTTAATTAAACAAAAACTATATAATAACTATTTATTGATTAGCTAAATAACCACCATCTACAATTATTGTTTCTCCGGTGATATAAGAAGATTTATTCATGGCTAAAAATGCTACAGCATTTGCGATTTCTTCAGGTTGAGCAATTTTTTTCAAAGGAGTATTCTTAATTACAAAGTTTTCAAGTTCTTCGTTCTTCAAAAGTTGATTGATACGATCTGTTCCAGTAAACCAGGGTGCTACTCCATTTACTCTGATACCGTATTCTGCCCATTCTACAGCCAAACTTTTAGTAAATTGAATCAGTGCAGATTTACTTATTGCATACATACTTCCGGTTCCCACATCTTCAAATCCTGCCACCGAACTAATATTTACTACGCAAGCATTTTCGGATGCCTTTAATTTATTGAATAGCATTTGAGTGAAACGAATATTAGAAATGATGTTTAGATTAAAAACCTGATTGATTTCCTCTCCAGTAAAATCGTTGAATTTTTTTGGCAAATTGCCGCCTACATTATTAATAAGAATGTCAATCTTTTCTTCTTCAATTTTTTTTAATAATACCTGGTAATTATCAAAATCGGTTAAGTCTCCAACAATACCTTTTACCTGATATCCTTTTTCATTCCAGGCTACTAAACAATCAATCAATTGATCTCCATTTCTTGCAATAACAATAAGAGTAGCTCCAAGAGAAAGAAATTCATTTGCAATTGCAAGACCAATCCCCTTAGTCCCACCGGTTATAACAGCTACTTTATTTTTTAAATCCCAACTCACTAGTTCCAATTTGAAATGATATAATCAGCAATCTTTAAAGCAACGTCTTTTTTCGAAGCTGAATTAAAATGAATAATATTTTCATTTGATTCTATAAAACTCACCTGATTAAAATCATTATTAAATACATTATTATCACTACTCAGCATATTCAAAATAATCAAATCTGCTTTTTTGTTTTTTAATTTACTAATTGCATTTGTCTCGCCATCATTAGTCTCCAATGCGAACCCAATAATTTTTTGGTCTTTCCGTTTCAAGTCGCCCATTGTGCCAAGAATGTCTTTAGTTTTCGACAACGTTATATTTAAATTTTCGTCCTTCTTTTTAATTTTCTCATTTTCAGGAACTGCGATAGTATAATCTGCCACCGCGGCAGAAAAAATTCCAACATCAAATTTTTCGTGCTCTAGTTTACAAATTTCAAACATCTCTTGGGCAGTCTGCACTTGAAAGATTTGAATTCCTTTATATTTTGTTTCAATAGAAACTGGTCCTGAAACTACCTTAACATTTGCCCCTAATAAATACAATACTTCCGCAATAGCAAAACCCATTTTGCCAGATGATCGGTTGGTGATAAATCTAACAGGATCAATTGGCTCTTCAGTTGGGCCCGCAGTGATTAATATATTTTTACCAGCTAACACATTACTTCTAAAGTAAGTTTCTTCCAGAATAGTAACCAATTCTTCAGGTTCAGGCAATCTTCCTTTACCAATTAATCCACTAGCTAAAAGACCTTCTCTTGGTTCAACAACATCATTTCCGAAGGATGCCAATGTTTTAATATTATTTTGGGTACTAGGGTGCAACCACATTTCTTCATCCATTGCTGGAACAACCACTGTTTTGCAGGTAGCACTAAGATAGGTTGCCATTAAAAAATTATCACATAGACCGCTAGCCATTTTTGAAATAGTATTGCAACTAGCTGGAGCAATTAAAAACAAATCGGCCCATCTGCCAAGAATTACATGATTTTCCCAAATATCATTTTCAACAAATTCCTGATACACTTTATGATTTGAAAAAGTTGAAAGTATCATGGGTGATACAAAGTCCTTAGCAGCAGGAGTCATGACAACTCTTACATCTGCCCCCTTTTTAACCAAAAGGCGAATCAAGCTAATAGTTTTGTACGCGGAAATACTTGCAGTGATACCTATAAGGATTTTTTTTCCTGAAATCATGAATCAAAAATACCCTTTTAGCCAAATAGTTTTATAAAAACAGATAGTTTTACAAAAAAAGTTGAAAGTTGTTTATACAAATGAGGCTTTAGCTCTTAGTTTGAGTAATATACAAGGTGATTTGGGGTTTGTGCCAACAATGGGAGCATTGCATGATGGACATATCAGTTTGATTGAAAAGTCAAGATCAGAAAATAAGTTTACAATATGTAGCATTTTTGTAAATCAAAAGCAGTTTAATAATGCCGAAGATTTTGAAAAATACCCAAAAACAATCGATACTGATTTAGCTAAATTAGAACTAGCAAAATGTGACATGGTTTTTGTACCAACTAATGAGCAGATTTATCCAGCAAATTTTAAGGCTCCTTATTATGAACTTGGAAATATTGAAAATGTATTAGAAGGTTATTATAGGCCTGGTCATTTTCAGGGGGTATGTATAGTTGTAAATAGACTCTTGGATCTAATAAAGCCCAACAAACTGTATTTAGGTCGTAAAGATTTTCAGCAATGCATCGTAATTCAAAAGATGTTAGCATTACAAAAATTAGAGGCTACAATTGAACTTTGCATAGTACGTACTAAAAGAGATCAGTTTGGATTGGCCTTAAGTAGTAGAAATTTAAGATTAAGTGAAGCAGCAAAAAGAAAATCTTTAATTCTTATAAACAGTCTCCAACATGCAAAAGATGCCTTGAATAGGGATGAAAATACTGACTTAACAAAAATTCAAAATGATTCGATCAATGAAATCAAGAAAGCTGGTTTTGAATCGGTGGATTATTTTGATTTTATAAATGAAGATTTTGAAGTAATTAAAGATAATAACGAATCAAAAAGAATCATTGCAATTCTAACTGCTGCTACCATTGATGCTGTTAGGCTAATAGATAATATAGAAATATAAATCCATGAGTACACAAAATAAAAAGACGATAAAATCAATTTTAAAATTGAAGCAGGATGGTATACCTATTTCTATGCTAACCGCCTATGATTATACATTTGCTTCGATTATTGATGCAGCAGGAATTGATATCATTCTAGTTGGCGATAGTGTTTCCAATGTTTTTTCAGGCAATGAAACAACAATTCCTGTTACACTAAACGAAATGATATATCATGCAAAGGCTGTGATGAAAGCTGTACAAAACGCATTGGTAGTAGTAGACATGCCATTTGGTTCATATCAGATAAGTATCGAGAAAGCATTAGAAAATGCAATAGAACTTTTTAAAACAACAGGAGTACAAGCAATAAAATTAGAAGGCGGAAAAGAAATAGCTCCAGCCATAAAAAAAATTGTAGATGCAGGCATTCCTGTAATGGGTCACTTAGGTTTAACACCACAAAGTATTCATCAGTTAGGATCATATGAGGTACAAGCTAAATCAGCTGAATCGCAACAACTACTATTAGAAAATGCTGTTTGTCTGGAAGAAGCTGGTTGTTTTTCATTGGTTTTAGAAAAAGTTCCAGCAAACATTTCAAAAAAAATTGCAGAAAAACTACTTATTCCTGTTCTAGGTATTGGTGCAGGAAATGGATGTGATGGTCAGGTTTTAGTAATGCATGATATGCTAGGCTTAAATCCTAATTTCAATCCAAAGTTTGTGAGAAAATATGCTGATTTACATTCAATTATTTTGGCAGCAATAGGGAATTATATTAATGATATTACTACCAAAGAATTTCCTAATTTAAAAGAGTCATTTTAATATCAAAATATATTATCTATGGAACAGAATGCATCAAATTCAAGAAGAAATTTCATCAGTGCCATGGCTATGGGTGTTACGGCGAGTAGTTTATCTATTTTAACGAACCCTATTTACGCGAATGATTCAAGGTTTTTCCCAGACCAATTAGAAGATGCTGATGTTTGGTTTAAAAATATCAAAGGCAAACACCGCATTGTTTATGATGGTGCAATGCCCAATAATGGATTTCCAGTAATTTGGAACTGGGCCT
>CAIJZG010000086.1 GCA_903825065.1 uncultured Bacteroidota bacterium | reverse complement strand
GTCAGCATTAATGCAAGAATTGCAAGAAACCGTTTCGTTTATTCGAGAGCGTATTAATAAAGAAGTTAAAGTAGGTATCATTTTAGGTAGTGGGTTAGGAAATCTGGCAAATGATATTGAAATGGAATTAGAAATCCCTTATCATGAAATACCCCATTTCCCCCTTAGTACTGTAAAAGGTCATAAAGGCCGATTAATTTTTGGAAAGTTAAATGGGAAAGATGTGTTAGTAATGGGTGGAAGATTTCATTTTTACGAAGGCTATACACCTAATCAAGTAACTTATCCTATACGTGTTATGCGCTTATTAGGAGTAACTACGCTTTTGCTATCAAACGCTGCTGGTGGTGTTCAGGATAATATGGAAGTGGGTGATTTGATGGTCATCAATGATCATATCAGCTTATTCCAGATGAATCCTTTAATTGGTCCTAATGAAGAATCACTAGGTACTCGTTTCCCTGATATGAGTGAACCATATAGCAAGGCCTTAATTCAAAAAGCCAATGCTATAGCTTTTGCCAATCATATTATTTTAAAAAATGGGGTGTATTGTGGTGTAACAGGGCCAACTTTTGAAACACGTGCAGAATATAAATTAATTCATGCATTAGGTGGTGACGCCGTTGGAATGAGTACTGTTCAAGAAACCATTGTAGCAAAACATAGTGGGATGAATGTATTTGCAATTAGTGTTATTACTGATATCGGGATTCGAGAAGAAGAAAATACCATTACACACGAAGAAGTGTTACAGGCTGCAAAAGATGCAGAGCCAAAACTTACTTTGTTATTTAAAGGGTTAGTAGAAGACCTTTAATTTTAATCGAATATCAGAAAGAAGGAATGCATTTAAAGGGATTATATCAATTTTGTGGATTGGCTATTATTGTGGCACTTTTTGTAGTGCCAGTTTCTGCTCAAATGCCCCGAAGTATTGGTTCTAATAATTTTGGCGGAAGTAATAATGGAACCAATCCTAATAATAAAACCAATGCCAAGAAAGATTCCTTGCAACATCGCGATCCTTTTGCTGATTCTTTAACTATATATTATCGCTTCTTCGATTCTACCAGAAATCGAAAGATCGATTCTTCCATTAACGATTATTATAGCAGATTACCGATGGGGCCAAATTTTCATACATTGGGTTCTTATGGTGCACCTGCACAATCTTATTCTTTTAACCCTATCATGAAAGCCGGATGGGATCCAGGTTTTCATCAATTCGATATTTATAATTTCACTACAGAGAATACCAAGTTTTATCAAACAACTAAACCCTATTCTGAATTAGCCTATCTCTTAGGTAGTAAAGCAGAACAATTGGTAAGTATTTTACTTACTCAAAATAAGAAAAGTAATTTCAACTATTCTTTTGAGTATATATTTAGTAATACGCCAGGGTTTTTAAAGACTCAAAATAATAGCCATAATAATTTTCGGATAACTAGTCACTATTTAAGTAAAAACAAACATTACGAGTCATTCTTTATTTTTATTTCCAATAAAACAGCAGCTTCTGAAAATGGTGGATTAAGAGACGCTAAGCAATTAGATAGTTTGTCAACATCTCTGAATGATCCGTATAGTTTGGAAACCCGATTGGGAAGAGCTGGTACTGCAACAACAAACCCTTTCAATACAACTGTCAATACTGGAAACACCTATAAATATTCCAGCTTTTTGTATAAACACCATTTCGATTTAGGACAAAAAGATTCTACGGTAACAGATTCAATGGTATACCATTTTTTCTATCCGAGGTTGCGATTAGAGCATGTATTGAAATTTGCATCTAGCAGCTATTCTTTTTCTGATATTGCGGCAGACTCATCATCCTATGCACAGTATTTTAATTTTAAAATACCTAATAATATAAATGGTGATACTATTCGATATAAGGATAGTTGGACTGAGGTCAATAATGAGTTTAGTTTAATTTCTTTTCCTGAAAAAAATAATCAGAGTCAGTTTTTCAAAGCAGGTATTGCTTTGCAGAATTTGTTTGGAACTTTTGATACACTTACTGCAAAGCATAGCTTTTATAATATTTATGGTCTGGCAGAATACCGCAATCGAACGAGGAATCAGAAATGGGATATTGAAGCCGCTGGGCAATTATATTTGAATGGCTTAAACGCTGGTGATTACTCAGTTCTTGTAAGTATGAAACGATTATTAGGGTCAAAGATCGGCTCCTTAAAAATTGGATTTCAGAACGTAAATAAATCTCCTGCTTTTATATTAAACCCCCTCAGCAGTTTTCCTGTTCTAAATAGGGGAAGTTATTCGAAAGAAAATATTGCCCGCTTATTTTTGCAGTATGATAATGCTAAAATTGGATGGAAATTAAACGCTGAATACTTTGCAGTGAATAATTATATCTATTACGATAGTTTCTTAACTGCCAAACAAGACGCTTCACTTTTCAATGTATTACATATTAGTGCAGAGAAAAAATTCAAATTATCCCGTCATTGGAATTGGTATACCGATATTCATTTGCAACAAACAACTGGAGATCCGCCAGTGAATATTCCATTCTTCTATACACGCAATAGGATTGCATTTGAAGGCAATTTCTTTACTAATTTATTTATTTCTACAGGTATTGAAGTTCGTTATCAAACGCCTTACAAAGCAGATAGTTACTCACCTTTTTTAGGTCAGTTTATGAATCAAAATCATTATTCAGTAACAAATCGACCGGATATAAGTGCCTTCATGAATTTTAGAATAAAAAGTTTCAAAAGCTTTTTTCGCCTAGAAAATTTAAATTCATTGGATACCCAAAATGGTTTCAAATTCGACAAGAGAAGTTTCGCCACAGAGCAGTATCCTTATGCCGGGTTATGGATTAGATTTGGTATATGGTGGAATTTTGTGAATTAATCTTTTTCGAAATAGCAAAGACTTCCGCCCACCCATTCTTTATCTTTATTGTATCGTACACCAATCATTTTACCCTTACTCAATCTCGCTAAGTTATTGGTAGCAATAGGTCTTGCTTCACCATCTTTCCAAAAATAAAAGATCCTGATTTCTGCTTTCGCAGGTATATCAGGTGTGATGATTGCATCTGCATATTTTACTTTACGTTGCAAGATCCAATTATGAGGATCTTTGATATTTTCAATATCATTCAATGTAAGATCTATAACAACACCTTGACCGGCAAATGAGAACAATGGTTTTAAAACATAGTTTTCCAAATCTTTTGGAAGCTCTTTTAGATCAATTAAAAACTTGGTATAGGGAACATATGGGTGATCAATAAAAGGTAATGTGTATTTGCTAATTCTATAAAACCAATTAGGATGTGGTACCCATTCTACATCAAGGTCTTCTAATAATAATTTTCCTTTCTCTTGGATATCGGAATTTTGTTGTTGCAGGTCATCAAAAATGATACGATTGTAAATGCGTTTTATAGCAATTTCTTTTCCATCTTTTTCATAAAATAAATCTTTACCCTTCTGTATTAATTCTGTGAGACAAACAATAGGAATACCTACATAATCAGCAGTGCAATAAAAATCAATTTTAGTTTTTTGTTGATGGGGAAGAATCTCTAATAAAATAACATGCTCAGGATCGTGATTTCCAAGAATGATTTCTTTTAAAAGTTTGGTATAGGAAACAGAATCATAACCATGTAAGTAAGTGGAATAATTTTCGGGTATGTCGAAATGATGCCTTGTTACTTCATCCTGTAAAATCTGATAGGCAAAAAGGGTAGGAAACCCTTGCATTTCTATTAATTGTGGTTCTAGTTCTCCATCTTCATTCTCGCAGATCCCGAAATCAAAAGCGATAAAATGTGCATGTTCGTTTTCATTCAGCACTTTTACATTTTCTGGTATTGACAGATTGCTTTGTGTTATAAAATCTTTATTGGTAATGGTATCTACTATGCTTTCGCAGGCTTCTAAAATTTTGTGTTTAAATATATTGTCTATAAATATCGGAGTCTCAGCAACTCTGAATTCAAGTGCTCCTGGATGTTTACTCTCTAATTCTTTTAAATAAGCCTGATAAGTATCCTTTGTAAATTGCTGATTGAATGCCTTTCTTATTGCCGGAACCATGGATAACTATTTAATGTAATCTAAGTTAAACTTTATTGGCAACTAATTCTTTAATTGCAAGATTCAAAAAGTTGGGAAGCACTTTTTTATTGGTCCACATAATTTTCTCAGGATCTTGTAATTGTTCCACCATGCTTTTCCATTTTGCCTCACCATGGTTTTCGATAACGCCCGCTTTTTTATCTTCTCTTTGTAAATACATGCTCATGCCAGTAGCATCTGCCTCAGGATGAAATTGGGTGCCAATAAAATAGTTAGAAAAACGGATACTCATGATAGCCCTTTCATAGGGAACATGTGGGCGATGTTTTTCAATAGCTAAAATCTGACCACCTAATTGTCTGAGTTTTTGATGATTGGGAGAAATTACCTGATAGTCTCTGCTATCTACTGCATAGAAAGGATCATTCATGTCCTGGAATACAAATTCATTTTTTCCCTCCAGCATTCTATGAATTGGAAAAACACCAAAGGAAGTAGACTTTCTTTTGCAAACTTCCCCCACACCATAGTATCTGCAAGCCAATTGAAAACTATGGCATATAAAAAACACATGTTTTTTTACTGGATGTTCTAAACTATTATTCCAAGTTTCGATCGATTTCAACCAATCCATATACAAATTATCCCAGGTTTCGCCTGCGCTTTCTAAGGGAGAACCGGGTCCACCACTGGAAATATAGATATCGTAAGCAGTATCCGGAACAACTAAATCTTGACGAACATTATAAACGTCATATAAATAAGTCAGATTATTTGAACTTGCCCATTTCTCTACAATCTCCTGAATACATCGCATACCCTGATTAGGAAAGCCTTCATACAGATCTAGAACGGCAATTTTTATTAATTTTTTATCTGTCCAATTCATCGGCTGCAAAAATAAGAATTAAAGGTGGCAGTACGATGGGAACTGACTGTACTTAAAAAATACTGTCAGTTCCTTGTTGAAATCTTTTTAAATGTAGCTGAGATTTGTTTTAGGACTTAGTGTTAATAGGGTCTCATACATTAGTTTGATAGTGTCTTCAATATCCTTTTTGTGAATCATTTCTACCGTGGTATGCATATAACGCAGTGGTATGGATATTAATACAGAAGGACAGCCATCATTCGCATAAGCAAAGCTATCAGTATCTGTGCCAGTGCTTCTACTTAGTGCTCGTAGCTGAACAGGGATTGATTTTTTCTCAGCAACATCCTGTACCAATTGCAATAATTTATTATGGATTGCAGGAGCGTAAGCTAATGAAGGGCCTTTGCCACATTGAATATCACCTTCAATGGCTTTGTTGATCATTGGGGTGCTGGTATCGTGTGTAACATCTGTAATAATGGCTATATCAGGTTTAATTCTTCGTGC
>CAIJZG010000085.1 GCA_903825065.1 uncultured Bacteroidota bacterium | reverse complement strand
GTTTTATCTCTTATCTTTTTCTGAACTTCGCTCAAATTGCAAGCATGGCTTTTCGAAAATTTCAGGCAGATCAACTTTTTACTGGCGCAACATTATTGGATAGCACTAATATATTAGTCACCGATGAAGCTGGCCTTGTGATTGAAATAGTTGCAATTACTGATGCAGGCGAAGACATTCAAAAACTACATGGCTGGATAAGTCCGGGTTTTGTAAATAGTCATTGTCATTTAGAATTAAGCCATATGAAAGGATTGATTCCCGAACATACAGGCCTCGTTGATTTTGTGATTTCCATCATTTCGCAACGCCATTTTCCTGAAGAAGAAATCTTGCAAGCAATGGCAGATGCGGAAGAGGCAATGTTGCAAAACGGAATTGTAGCGGTTGGTGATATAAGTAATAACGCAATCAGTTTTGCTCAAAAAGCAAAACAAAGAATGGCTTATTATACCTTTTTAGAGATCAGCGGCTTCACACCACAAGTTACACCTTTGCGTTTTGAGAAGGGTTTGGAATATTACCAGCAGTTTCAACATATCAATTCAAAGAATCATTCATTGAGTATGGCGGCACATGCTCCCTACTCTGTTTCAAATGAGCTATGGAAATTGATGCAACCCTATTTCGAAAACAAAACAACTACACTGCATAATCAGGAGACAGCTTTTGAAGATGATTTTTTTTTGAATAAGACCGGCGATTTTATGCGATTGTATGAGTATTTGCATGTGAATTTAGATTTCTTCTCTGCTACTGGTAAGAGTAGTTTACAATCAGTTGCTTCTAATTTTGCTGGTGCTTCAAAAACTTTATTAGTTCATGATGTTTTTACAAACCAAACTGATATTCAATTTATAAAAGAACTTTCTATAGAACAACAGAATCAATTTTATTATTGCCTCTGTATTAATGCCAATCAATACATAAGCAAAGCACTGCCTCCAATTGATTTATTTAGAAAAAATAATTGTCAGGTTGTAGTTGGTACAGATAGTTTAGCCAGTAATCATCAACTAAATATTCTTGATGAACTAAAAACTATCAGCAAGCATTTTTTGAGTATTCCTCTGGAAGAGCAACTACAATGGGCTACTCTAAATGGCGCACAGGCATTGGGATTTGAGCAATTGGGTAGTTTTGAAAAAGGGAAAAAACCTGGTATTTTATTAATCGATCAAATAGAAAATAACACATTAACACCAAACAGTAAGGCGAAGCGACTGTTATAAAATTATCCAAGTACTTCTTGAATAATGACTAGACTCTTTATTTCTCCAAAGTCTTGAATATGTAATGACATGAAACTTTGATATGCTGTTAAAAGTGCTCTTCGAATATTTCTATTAAGCGATAAATATTCAAGATCTTTTAATTCTTTGCAGTGTAAAATCTGTGAAGTTATTTTTGCTAAATCTCCATCAATATAATAAGGATGTGTAGGAGCTTCTTTGATAAACATTCCTTCCTGTAAATCAAATATTGGAGTATCGTAACTGAACTCACCTAATAATTGGAACCCTAATTCACTAGCTAATTGAAGTGTAAAATAAAGCGGAAGATTCGCTGTAAAGGCATCTGTGCCTTTATCTAATGCTTTCAATGCATCTTCTGTTAAATAAAATAATTCCGGGTTCGCTTCCGGTTCCTTTAAGGCGTGCTGTAATAGTTCTACGATATAAGAAGCTACCGTATTTCTTACTACATCAAACAACACTTTTTCATACAAATAACTCCATTGATATTCGCGAATGAATTGTAGGTGCTTCATATTGTTTTGATGCACTTCCATTTCTAATAAAGCGGCGGGTTGAAAATAACTTGCTTTACCCGCAGAGGTTTTACTGCTTTTTCTCACACCTTTCACGATGTAACTCTGCACACCGAACAAAGCAGTATATACGGATGTGATGATACTGGTATCACCATATTTTACAGTGCGCAGAACGATTCCTCTAGTAGTATGAACCATAAGAAAGTAAAAATTCGAAAGTGAAAATTCAAAAGAATTTCAGATGCTTCTTCACAAATCTATACAATCCCTGAATGAAAATTTTTGCTTTTTCTTATTGTAAAATCTGTTAACTAAATGTCTTTTGATTTTTCAAAGAAGCTGGTATCAATTTAATGATTCCAACTGCATTCATCCCGCGCATCACAAAAAAGGTTAGGTCAAATTCAAACCATTTCTTCGCAAAGTTGGCATCGTCTTTTGCATAGTGGTGATTGTTTTGAAATAATTCTCCCATTAAAACAATTCCCCATGGGGTTGAGTTTTTTGATTGATCTCCATTATCATAATTGCTATAACCATATTTATGACCACACCAATTAACAACTGCCCCTTGAATAGGCCCCATTAAAAAATGAATGGGTAATAATAAGAACCACCACGCATTGGGTGCAAAATGAATATAAAATGCCGTATATAATGCGCCAAATGAGATGCGGGTCAAAACATGGTGCCCTAATTTATCGAGCTTATCCCAAACAGGTAAATAATCTTCTGTAAATTGAGTTTCTGGTAAATTCTTACCAGTTAAAAATCCACGGAATATTACAATAGTACTCTTCATCATTTGATACACATCTTTAAAAAAATGCGGAGAATGCGGATCTTTTTCAGTGTCGCTATATACATGGTGCATTCGATGCATTACGCCATAAGCACGTGGTACGAGATAAGATGAACCCTGCACCAGCCAAGTACTTACATAAAATACCCTTTCCCAATTTTTACTGATTTCATACATTTTATGAGAAGCATATCGATGCAAAAAAAACGAATGAAAAAACAAGGATAAAAACCAATGGCCTAGGAAAAAAATAATAATAGCAAGCATGAAATAGGGGGGCTTTATTGAAACGATAAGGCAGTCAAGATAGGAGAATTAAAGTCAAAAGGCAAAAGTAAAAAGTCAAAAATATGAATTTTACCATCAGTTTTTACTTTTGAATTACACCTTTTGACTTATTATACCACCCCAGTAAACTGCTTCAAAAATCTTACATCATTTTGAGAATATAAACGCAGATCATTCACTTGATATTTCAATTGAGTAATACGTTCAACACCCATCCCAAATGCAAAACCAGTATACTTATTAGAGTCGATACCAAAATTATCCAACACTTTTGGATGCACCATTCCACTTCCTAAAATCTCTACCCAGCCTGTGTGTTTACAAATATTACATCCATCACCACCGCAAATCAAACAACTAATATCCATCTCAGCACTTGGTTCAGTAAAAGGAAAATAACTGGGGCGGAATCGAACTTTTACATCTTTACCAAACATCTCTTGTACAAAGAAATACAAGGTTTGTTTCAAATCAGCGAAGCTCACATTCTCATCAATATATAATCCTTCCACCTGATGAAAGAAACAATGGGCACGCGCTGAAATGGTTTCGTTTCGGTAAACACGCCCTGGACAGATAACCCTGATAGGAGGCTTTTGTGTTTCCATTACCCTAGCTTGTACACTACTCGTATGTGTTCTTAATAACCAAGCTGGATTTTGATTGATATAAAAAGTATCCTGCATGTCTCGTGCAGGATGATCTTCCGGTAAATTC
>CAIJZG010000084.1 GCA_903825065.1 uncultured Bacteroidota bacterium | reverse complement strand
TTCATTTTTAGGCATTTTTAATTCTTGCCAAAAATCAGTAGATACAAGTGCTGCAGATATATCTGCACTAAAAGCATCAGTTTCTGCTCTTCAAAAAACTACAGATTCACTTTCTAAAGCATTGGCTGCCACAAATAGTAATGTTTCTACTCTTAGTAGTAAAGTAGATTCTATCATGCTACAAATTGTTATAATTCAAACACAAATTTCTGTTTTGAATAGTCAATTGACAATCACGAATACCAATATAACTATCATTAATACACAGATTGTTATTTTGAATCAGCAGTATACCATATTACTCGCTCAATTAAATGCCATATTAGCCCAGCTTTCAGTCACCCCAACCTCTTTATCAACTGGATTAGTTGCCTATTATCCATTTACTGGAAATGCAAATGATAGTAGTGGAAATGGAAATAATGGTACTGTTTTTGGAGCAACTTTAATAGCTGATAGATTTGGAAAAGCAAACTCTGCTTATTCTTTTAATGGCACTAGTAACTATATTAGTACTGCTAATTCCAACTCATTGTCTATTACTGGTGATATAACTATGGTTGCATGGGTGTATGATTTTGGAGCTTCAAATCACTATCATACAATTTTGAATAAAAGGATTAATTCAAACTGGAGTTATGATTTAGATTATTCTTTCTACTATGGGCCAGGGGGCTCTCCGACTGAGGTAAATAAAATTTTCTCAGGCCGTAGATTAAATACAACTGTTGTGAGTGACTATCAATTTTCAAATGATACAATTTCTTTTAACCAATGGCAATGTGTTATTGTTACAATTCAAAATAACATAACTACGTTTTATTTAAATGGTAAAAATGCTGGATATAATATCAATGGAAATACTTTTACTAATCCAATGGTAGATCAAGCAGTTGGATTGACAATTGGCTCTGCAAATCCAGGCGAGTGGATGTCAGGGATTATTGATGATATCAGAATATATAATCGAGCACTTACACACTCTGAAATAAGTTATTTAGCCACACATTAAACTATTTCAATTCCGGGGGAATTTGATGATAAGAGACCACCTTCTATTACAGAAGGTGGTTTTCTTTTAGTTTAAATACAAACTATCATTCCTGTTCCGTAATTCATTTTAATCTATTCCAGCAATTGAAAAGTATTCACACTTCTATATAAGAAACTATCAATTTAGTTGCTCTTATTTGCACTCGCAAATAGATTATACAACTTCATCAATGATATAATGATACCCATAAGCATCCACTGGCTTTTTTTCTCCCCACTATACAAATGAAATTTTAGAAAAATTCTAGTTAGATCCAAGGGTTTTATCTGCTATTCAGGTTGGTGCGATAAAAATCAAAATATTTGGTTCAAAAACGAACTGAATCCCATGCAAAAGGTGACGCCTGAAGGTTACACAAAATAAAAACCCACTTAAAGATAAACTGTAAGTGGATGATTACCAAGTAGTTAACATTTTACCCTTATCTAACCAATTTTGGGAGGATTTTGTACGGTTTAACCGTTGATTAGGGGGATTTAAAGTCTAAGTTTCGTTTTTCGGGTAGATAAATGCATTTTTTAGGTAGATGGTGGTCAAATCAGTATAAATATCAACCCACAAAACGAAGAAAATTCTATTGATTATCAATGCCAATAGATATAAAATGAGTTAAACATTTGCGTACTTTTAAGTGTTGTGCGCAAGCAATTCGTAGCATTATTTCATAAACCAAAATATAAAAATGCGCTGTAACAAAACAGTTGTTTTATTTCTGATTTTGTCAATCACAACTCAATATTCTTGCAATATTACCGAGGGTTGTGACAATCAAATTTATGCGCGAATAAATAGCGGTGACAATAAATTAAAAGTTATAAAGTTTGGTCGTGACTGTGGTGCAACCACAAAAATTTCAATCCAATTATCTCTAATTAAATTTACAGATAGTCTTCCTAACGAAACGGGAAATATTTTCATTTGTGATTCGCAAAATGACACAAGTGTTCGAGCATTATGGGTTAATACCAGCACCATACTAGTTTCATACGACAAAGACTTGAAGATATTCAAAAAAGATTCGTTAGTTAACAACATTAAAATATTGTATAGCACAAAATAAGAGATTACCTATAGTTAGATTGCCAGCGCACAACAGTGCATTGTAGCAATTGGTGCTTCAGTACAAGTCCTCAGCCAATTTCAAATCCAATCAGTAGTGCCAAGCGGTTCAGTTCCTTTCCAGGCAGCAAAACATATTCTAAACTTTTGTAACTTTATTCAGCTCCAGTCCCAGCAGAAGTAAAACCATTACCCAACTGCTTCAATGCGTGGGGCGTTGTGCGGTATTTTAGCTATTTTTTCAGTTCCTCTAACAATTCGTAAAAAACACTAATTTTAACCCATGAAAATAGCACTCCAATATGTAAACGATTTGAATGGCAAAACTCAGGCCGTTCAAATGCCTGTTAGCGAATGGGAAAAAGTACTTTCTCATATCAAAAAATCTGATCAAGTACTTAAACTTAAAACAGATCTTAAACTCGCTTTCTCACAAGCCGAAACTCTAAGAAAATCAAAAGGTAAAAAAGAGTCTTTAACAGATTTTCTAAATGAACTATAAAGTTAT
>CAIJZG010000083.1 GCA_903825065.1 uncultured Bacteroidota bacterium | reverse complement strand
CTAGAAGGAAAAAGAATGTTTGCCATCTTTACACCGAAAACAGGAAAAAAGAAAGGATAAAAGGTATTTTTTGTTTTAGGAAACAGCGGCCAAAGCCGCTGTTTTTTAGTTTTTATACTATCTAATTAATTGATTTTTAATTTCTTAAGTTCATTTTTGATTAGTATTGGCAACTTTTCACTTTTATCTTTTATCTCTTCACTTTTTTTCCTACATTTGCAATCCGAAAATTTCGGACTATTTCCCATATGGCTCAACAAGTTTCCGACCTGTGTCGGAACGCCAGCAGGGTGTAATCTTAATTGATTATTTAACATGCCAAAGGTAAAAACCAACAGCAGCGCAAAGAAGCGTTTTAAGTTGACTGGTACTGGAGAGATTTCTTTCCAAAAAGCTTTCAAACGTCACATCTTGACTAAGAAGTCTAAAAAACGTAAAAGAGCAATGCGTCAAAAAGGTATTGTTGACACAACAAACAAAGCTTCAGTTCTTCGTTTATTACGTTTAAGAGGGTAGTCATCTGCCATTTCATTTACCAATCATTTTAAAACATCAGTCGTGGTAATCAAATACCACCACTTCAAAAACATTAAACTATGCCACGTTCAAAAAATGCAGTCGCATCTAGGGCTAGAAGGAAAAAAATTCTTGATCAAGCTAAAGGATTTTATGGTAAACGTAAAAACGTTTATACCGTAGCCAAAAATATTGTTGAAAAAGGTTTGACTTATAGTTATGTAGGTCGTAAATTAAAAAAGCGTGAATACCGTCAGTTATGGATTGCGCGTATTAATGCAGCTGTTAGAGCAGAGGGCATGACTTATAGCCAATTCATTAACAAGTTGAATATTAAAGGAATTGAACTGAATCGTAAGGTTCTTGCAGATTTAGCAATGAATGAGCCAGAAAGCTTTAAAGCATTGATTAATCAAGTAAAATAGTTCTCAATTTAAGTTCAGAAACCGGAAGGAAAAACCTTCCGGTTTTTTTTATGCAAAGAAGCAAGTAAACTGTTACTTTTGCGGTGCAAAAAATTGTTTTGCTCACAGTCTAATTTCAACTCGGATAATGAATAACACCTACACTTCGCTTGTGAACCAAACCTTCCATTTTCCGCAGGAAGGATTTGATCAAAATGATGATGGGTATTTAGAGTTTAATGGTCTTGACCTGATCTCTCTGATTAATAAACATGGCACTCCTTTAAAGTTGACCTATCTCCCCAAGATTGGGATGCAGATCAATAAGGCTAAAGGCTTGTTTGAAAAGGCTTTCAAAAAGCATAAATATGAGGGGCAGTATTTTTATTGTTATTGCACTAAGAGTTCACACTTCTCATTTATTGTAGAGGAAGCCTTGAAACATGGTATTCATCTTGAGACATCTTATGCTTATGATATCGACATCATCAATCGATTATATGAGCGCAGAAAAATCAACAAGGATGTTTATATTATTTGTAATGGGTACAAACAAAAAATGTATACTTCCAGGATCGCAAAGCTGATTAATAATGGATTTAAAAATGTGATTCCAATTTTAGATAATAAAGAAGAATTATTAGCCTATCGCAAGTCTGTAAAAAAGCCTTTTCGTTTAGGCATTCGAGTGGCTGCAGAAGAAGAGCCCAATTTTCCATTCTATACTTCAAGGCTTGGAATTCGTGCCAAAGATATTTTAGAGTTTTATGTGGACGAAATAGAAGGCAATGAGGATAAATTTCAATTAAAAATGTTGCATATCTTTTTAAATAAAGGTGTGAAAGATGATATTTATTACTGGTCTGAATTGAACAAGATCATCAACTTATATTGCCAGTTAAAAAAGATCTGTCCTGAATTAGATTCAATTAATATTGGTGGAGGATTTCCTATTAAACATTCTCTTGGTTTTGAATACGATTATCAATTCATGATCAATGAGATTGTTGGCAAT
>CAIJZG010000082.1 GCA_903825065.1 uncultured Bacteroidota bacterium | reverse complement strand
GGTTTCATTCCGTAATAACCACCCAATTTGCTAAATGCAGATTCAATTTCTTTGTAACCCACTTTAGAAATTTTTTCTAAATATCCTTTCGGATCCTGGTCCATAACTCCAAACAATGTAAATAATTGTAACCCTTCATTTGGATACCTTGGTCCAAATAAACCGTTTGCCAGAAGTTCATTCTGGAACATAACAGAACCCAAACCAAGAATAGCTGTTCGCTTTAAAAAATTTCTACGTTGATTCATTTTGTTGATTTAAATATGGCTGGAGAATTTTAGCAATCAAACGCATCGAATGCGTCGTTATGACACAATGCTACTGATAAATGTTCAAAATTGAAAATAAATCGAGAGGGATTTTAACCTATTTTCGAGTTATATGATACCCCAGAAAACATTTATTGAAGTGATAGCCGACGGCGAAGGTATTTTCCAACCTTCTTTATCACTGGATTGTGTCATTTTTGGATTTCATGAGAACGAATTAAAAGTCTTACTTATTAAATTAAGAACAAACGATAATTGGGCACTACCTGGAGGATTTGTTTTTAAAGAAGAAGATTTAGATGACGCAGCAACTCGCGTACTTAAAGAAAGAACTGGTATTAATGATATTTTCTTACAACAATTTCATGTATTTGGATCCGCCAATCGTTCTGACTGGAATATCCATCGCAGCAATTTAAAAAAAGATGGCATTGAAATCGGACCCAACCACTGGTTACTCAAAAGATTTATTACTGTTGGTTATTATGCATTAGTAGAATTTGCACATGTGATTGCCACTCCCGATTCAAGCTCAGAAGATTGTAAATGGTGGGATATTAATGAAATTGATGAACTCTTCATGGATCACAAACAGATCCTTGATAAAGCGCTTGATACTCTCAGACTTCAATTAAATCATTTGCCTATTGGGTACAATTTATTGCCTCAGAAATTCACGATGCCTGAGTTACAAAAATTGTATGAAACCATTTTAAATAAAACTTTAGACAGAAGAAATTTCCAAAGAAAAATGACCAGTTTTGGGATTTTGAAACGGTTAAAAGAAACTCGAAAAGGTGGTGCACATAGAGCTCCATTTCTCTACTCTTTTGATATGCGCAAATACCGCAAAGCTTTGAAGCAAGGACTTCATGGCGGTTGGTAAATTAAACTAAAAAATGACAAAACAATTTAAGGCTATTATATTCGACCTGGATGGTGTGATCATCGATTCAAATCCTGCCATTATTGAATTTTGGAGTTCCTGGGCTACAAAAGAAGGGTTTGTACTAACTGATCAAATGATTCGTGAATGGGTATTTGGCAGAAGAGTAACCGCAACGATAAATGGAATATTTTCACATATTTCAGATGAACGAAAAAAAGAAATCGAACAAGCCGGTTATTTATTTGATCAAACCATGCAACCTGAAGGAATTACCGGTATTAACCATTTCATTGAAGGCTTAACAAAAATATCTTTTACTATGGGTGTTGCAACAAGCTCCCACCATGAACGAATGTTACAAATGTTAGAACGAGTGGGTTTGGCAGATCACTTTGTACATTTCGTTACAGCACATGATGTAAGCAAGGGTAAACCAGATCCAGAACCCTATTTAAAAATGTCTGAAAAAATAAATTTACATCCTTCTCATTGCCTCGTATTTGAAGATGCGAATAGCGGTGTTCAGTCTGCCATTGCCGCAGGTATGCAAGTGATAGGAATTGGCAATGAAGTAACAAAAGAAGCATTACTCTTAAATGGTGCACTGGAAGTGATCAACAACTTTACAGAAATTGAGATCAACGGCAATCACTTACACACTAAAAACGGGAACAACTATCTATTGAATAGTTAATGGGATTTATTAATTTTTTCTTCCGCCCATTTCAATACTATTTCCAATTGTTCTTCTCTTGTTAAATTACTATTGTCTAATTCAATAGCATCTGCAGCTTTTCTTAATGGACTAACCTCTCTATGACTATCAATATAGTCGCGCGACTCAAGATTGTTCTTGACTTCTTCGATAGTGATATTGGAATTTTTTTCAAACATTTCTTTGTATCTTCTTTCTACTCGCACGGCTGGATCTGCAACTACAAATATTTTTAATTCTGCATAAGGAAAAACGGTAGTCCCGATATCTCGTCCATCCATTACAATCCCTTTTTTATTCCCCATTAATTGTTGTTGAGCCACAGCAAATTCACGCACTTCTTTTACCGTTGAAACAGCACTCACATTTTCACTTACCTGCATTTCTCTGATAAATACTTCTACATCCTCATGATTTAAATACATGTCCGATTTTCCGGTTTCGGCATTATATTGAAAATCTAGCGTGATATTTTTCAAAGCATTTAAAACTTCCACTTGATGATTCCAATCAATACGATGTCTCAAAAAATACAACGTTATGGCCCGATACATGGCACCTGAATCGATAAACACATAATTCAATTCATTGGCGAGTTGGCGAGCTAAAGTGCTCTTGCCACAAGAAGAAAATCCGTCGAGTGTAATAATTATTTTACGCATGATAGTTCGGACAAACCGTTGGTTATTTCATGCAAAGTTGCATTAAATAATAGGTGTTTTCAAATAATTGATTGGATGAACTTTTTACTTTAAATCTGTAAAAAGATTGGGGAAATCAGATATAATGCCATGAACTCCCATTTTCTTTAAAACTTGCATCCTCGGCAGATCATTTACTGTCCAAGGAATTATTTGAATTCCTGCATCTCTGCACTGCTTTATTAATAGATCAGTTACAACGGTATGTGCAGGGCTATAAATTGTAGGTATAAAACCGAGGTCTTTTAATTGTAAAGCAAAAGGTTTTTTATCAAAGTCTTCGATCAGGAGAGCCGTTTTAAAATTGGGATATTGCTGATGCAAATATTGAAGGGTTCTGATATCGAAGGATTGAATAATTACTTTATCCTCCATTTTTTTGGATTGAATCACAGCTACCAGTAAATCAACAAACTCTTCAGGACCTGGATGAAAAATCCCATCGGTTTTTGGATTCGTTTTAGTTTCAATATTGAATTGAGGTACGGGCTTATGTTTTTGTAAACAATAGGCTTGAACCGAATCAAATAATTGTGACAGTAGCGGTTTACAGGTGGCCATTTTTTGCTGCAAAGGAAATCTTGGGTGAGGTTTTAATCCCACATCAAATTTTTGAATTTCTGCATAATTCATCTCAAACATATTAAACCATTTCTCAGCAGACTCTTCAATAAAACCACCATCAGGCTTTGTTGTTATTTCATGATTAAAAAATGGCTCATGACTTAAAAAAACTTTTTTGTCTTTACTAATCGAAGCATCCATTTCCAAAGTAGTAACACCCAGATCAATAGCTTTTATCATTGCAGGAATAGTATTCTCTGGCATTAAACCCCTGCAACCCCGATGCCCTTCTATATCAAATGCAGTTGCTCCAAATCCTGCACTATGTGGCACTTTAGCAGTCATACAAGACAGACTTAAAAAAATTAAACAAACTGCACCTAATTTCATTTATCTGAAATTTTATCAGCATTTTTTTTCATCTCTTCTGCTACTGTTCTAGCAGCTAAATCTCCCTTCTCTAATTCTCCAATTACATTATGATAGCTCTGTTTATTTCTATTCTGACTCATTTTAAAAACATGCTGCAAATCTGTTACTTCAATTTCTAATGCAATAATTGCTTTCATATTTGATTGCATATATTCATCCGGAAGATTTTTAACTTGAGATGATGAGTCCGGATCTTTTTCAAAATGGGCAGTTAGATGGGTTAATAAATCATACAGATCTTTTTCTGATAAGAAGCGCAATACTCCTTTAGCATGCACGGCCTGGTAATTCCAAGTGCTACCCCTATCGTCATTATGATACCAGCTAGAACTTACATAGGCATTTGCCCCTTGAAAAATCACTAACACATTACCATTGCTTTCAAAAGCAATATGATGATCTTGCTTGCGCATGATATGAGCCTGCAAATATAATTTTTCATCCCGCTCCACTATCAATACTGGAATATGTGTGGCTACTGGTAAATTATTTTTGTCAATACCACATATGGTTACAAATGGATGCGCTTTCATAAACGCCATAACCTCTGCGTTTTCGTTTGCTTTGAAATGAGGAACATGATACATGGTTCGAATTTAAACAAAAAAAGCTCTCTACATTTTTTGTAGAGAGCTTTTCAAAAAATTAATCCTTTATTGTTCTGTGATGGTGATTGTTTGTGTTTTAGGCATTTCTGCATTCCGCATGGCAATGTTTCTAACAGTTGCAGAAGTAAAATCACGAAATGCTTTTTTGCTAATTTCATCATCCCCCACCATAGCTGGTATTCCAGCATCTCCACTTTCCTGAATTGATTGAACTAAGGGTATCTGCCCCAAGAATGCTAAATCATACTCATCTGCCAGTCGTTTTCCACCTTCTTTTCCAAACAAATAATATTTATTATCCGGAAGTTCTGCGGGGGTAAAATAACTCATGTTTTCCACAAGGCCGATTATCGGAACATTAATTTGAGCCTGACCAAACATAGCAATTCCTTTTTTTGCATCCGCTAATGCCACATTTTGAGGAGTTGTAACGATTACTACACCAGTAACAGGTACTGTTTGCATTAAGGTTAAATGAATATCTCCAGTTCCCGGAGGCATGTCTACAATTAAATAGTCTAATTCGCCCCAATCAACATCAGTTACAAATTGACGCATTGCACTGCTAGCCATTGGTCCACGCCATACCACCGCATTTTTTTCATCTACCAATAAACCAATACTCATTAAAGTAATGCCATGTTTTTTCAATGGTATGATCATGCCCTTACCATCTACATCTTTCATCATTGGTCGCTCTCCACGTACGCCAAACATGATTGGTACACTCGGTCCATAAATATCTGCATCCATTAAACCAACTGTTGCACCACCTTCTGCTAAAGCCAGGGCTAAATTTGCTGAGACAGTACTTTTACCTACACCACCTTTTCCACTCACAACAGCAATTATATTCTTAACCCCTGCCAAAACTTCCTTATTATCTTTCCGAATGGAAGAAGTATTGGAGGTGAAATTCACTGTTATTTCAGCTGACTTATTCACTAAAATTTTAATGGCATTTTCACTCGCAGATCGCATCATGTCCTTCATCGGACAAGCTGGGGTGGTTAAAACAATGGTAAAACTCACTTTGTTTCCATCGATAGAAAGGTCTTTAATCATGTTTAAAGTAACCAGATCCTTACCTAAATCAGGCTCCTGCACATTACTTAGAGCCTGTAAAATAGCCGCTTCAGTCATCACGAAAGTTTTTGTTAAAAAAGAAAATACCGCGCAAAGTTAACAGCTGACAGCCTTACTTTGTTCTAAATCCCTTAGTTTAAATAAAGAAGTGGCTAAGTCTGGATTTTATGTGTAAACGCTTTTGTATTTTTGATACGATGAAGAAATTTGTACTTTTTATTATATTCTTTACAGCGATTTTGATATCCACGTCATCCATGGCCCAGGAAAAAAATCCATATCGCGATTCTGTGATTCAATTCAATGGGGTTGTTATGACAGCTGATAGCTTGCGAGGAATTGGCTCTGCAAGTATTATCGTAGAGGGCAAAGGAAGAGGCACCATTTCAAGTCCAGACGGTGTGTTCTCAATAGCTGTATTAAAGGGCGACCGAATTACCTTTTCCTGCATGGGATTTAAAAATTATAGCATTGCCATTCCGAAAGACTTAAAGGAAAATCAATATACCTGGATTCAGCTTTTAGTTACAGATACAGTTTACCTACCAGCTACCATTTTAAAGCCCCGACCTACCAGGGAACAATTTGAGCGTGATTTTGTGAATAATAAAGTGCCTGATGACTTGTATGAAATTGCTAGAAAAAATACTGATGAATCACAGCGCAGGGTTTTAATTGCTAGCTTACCAAGAGATGGAAGAGAAGCAGTTAATTACCAATTGCGCCAACAAGCCAATAAATATTATTACAACGGACAAGTACCTCCTATGAATATATTAAACCCTGCCGCATGGGCCGACTTTATTAAGGCTTGGAAACGAGGTGATTTTAAAAGTAAGAATTAAGGTTTAAAACAATGAAATTTGAAGAGTGAATAGATTGTTTCTATTCACTTTTTTGTTTGTAGGAATTGACTGTAACTTTACTCCCTATTTAAAACTTGCTTATGAATATCAAACATATCAGCGTAATTGGTGCAGGAACAATGGGGAATGGCATTGCACATATTTTTGCTCAAAACGGGTTTATTGTTAACCTGATTGATGTAAATAATACCCAACTAGAAAAAGCAGTACAGACCATAACCAAAAATATGGACCGCCAAATTGCAAAAGCCGGATTAACGGAAGAAGCCAAGCAAAACGCCTTAAATAATCTACATATATTTACAAACATTTCAGAGGGGGTGAAAGATGCTGACCTGGTGGTTGAAGCAGCTACTGAAAACTCAGCATTGAAATTAAATATTTTCAAAGAGTTAGATGAACATGCGCCAAAGGGAACCATATTAGCAAGTAATACTTCATCAATTTCAATTACAAAAATAGCTTCTGTAACATCTCGTCCAGACTTAGTGATTGGTATGCACTTCATGAATCCTGTGCCCATCATGAAATTGGTAGAAATTATTAATGGTTATGCAACCGACCAAACAGTAACTGATACCATTGTGGATCTCAGTAAAGTATTAAACAAAGTTCCTTGCGTAGTTAATG
>CAIJZG010000081.1 GCA_903825065.1 uncultured Bacteroidota bacterium | reverse complement strand
GTTATCCGATTGGCAAATATGAGCCTCAACCATATTCTGAAGAACAAAAAAAGAAATGGTTACTTGATTTACAATTTTTACCGGAAGGAATTGAAAGGGCTATTCAAAACTTAGATGAAGCTCAACTGGATACTCCTTATCGTACAGACGGATGGACTGTAAAGCAATTAGTGCATCATGTAGCAGATAGTCATATGAATGCTTATATCAGATTTAAATTAGGATTAACGGAAGAGAATCCTGTGATCAAACCATATGAAGAAAAAGAATGGGCAAACTTGCCAGATACTTTTTCAGTTCCGATTAATGTATCTATTACTTTATTGCATGCATTGCATATTCGCTGGGTTGCAGCTATTAAAGATCTAACCCAAGATCAATGGAATAGAAATGTATTTCATCCTGCCAGTAAACGAGAAATGACTTTATGGTTTTTGCTTGGTTTATATGCCTGGCATAGCAATCATCATTTGGCACATATTACCACTTTGAGAGAAAATAATAAATGGTAATGGAAAATAATCGTTCATGGAAACTACTTTCATCTGAGCAATTATTGAAAGATAAATGGATAGATGTAAAATCTGAAATTTGGAAGAAACCAGATGGCACCATCATTAAACCATTTTATAAATATGGGTTCCCTGATTATGCAACTGCTTTGGCAATAACCAAAGATGGGAATGTAATTTTAGAAAAAATTTTCAGACAAGGAGTTGGACTAACTTGCATTGAATTGCCAGGCGGTGGAATAGACCCAAATGATGCATCAAGAATTGATGCAATGGCTCGAGAATTATTGGAAGAAACGGGATATCGATTTGAAAAGATTGAATGGCTAGGTAAAATTTCACCAAATCCGACTACCAATAATAATTTCATGCAAATGTTTCTTGCAACTGGGGGTGTTTTTGATCCCAATCAGCAATTAGATATTGAAGAAGATGTAGAAGTTTTTTTAGTAACAATGGATGAGCTAATTGAATTAATTCAATCGCATCAGTTCCTTCAATCTATGCAATTAAGTACCTTATTTTTTGCATTGCAGAAATTAGGAAGGATTACTCTAATATAATTTTCACAATTAATTCTAATATTAGTCAGCATGAATTGGAAATTGCTTGAGTCGAAATATGTGTATCGTGATAGGTGGTTAAGGGCAAGAGCTGATAAATGCGAACTGCCAGACGGAAGAATTATGGAACCATATTATGTGATAGAAGTTCCTGATTGGACTAATATGGTAATTATTACTAAAGAACAGCGTATAGTATTAGTGCGACAATACCGACATGCATTAGGCACTACCACACTAGAATTGCCTGGAGGCATATTAGAACAGGGTGAATCACCTAAAGAATCAGCTATTAGAGAGATGCATGAAGAGACTGGATATGTATCAGATGAAGTGGAATTCCTAATGAAAATTTCACCAAATCCAGCTTTAAATAATAATACTGCATATTTTTTTCTTGCTATAGATGCGGAAAAATTAACTGATACCAAATTTGATCCCTTTGAAGATATTGTTATTGAGACATTTTCAAAAGATGAATTGAAACAATTATTGGAAGAAGGAAAATTACAACATGGTGTTCAACAGGGTGCTATATATCAGGCGATGATACAATTAAAATGGCTAAGATGGGAATCTTAAATAGATACCTCTCCAACAACAAATACACTACCACATACTAATATCAAATCATTTTCTTTAGCATGCATTAATGCATTTTGAACTGCTTCATTAATTTGGGGGAAACAGTTGCCAAAAAGATTTTTTTTGTAGGCCTCCTGCATTAATATTTTTTCATCTAATGCACGGGGTATGGGTGCTTTAGTGAAATAATAGTGTGCTTTTTTTGGAAGTAAATCTAGCACTCGGTCAATTTCTTTGTCTTTAACCATACCAATTACAATATGTACTTCCTGCGCCCCTACTAATTCAATTTGTCGTACAACTTGTTTAATGCCATCTTCATTATGCGCTACGTCTAACACTAATAAGGGCTTTTCTCTGATTACTTCCCATCTTCCGTGTAATCCTGTTAACTTTTTAATATGTGCGAGCCCTTTATGAATATCGTGCATGCTGATATCCCAATTTTTCTGAATGAGTATATCAAGTGCTGAGAGAACGGTGAGTAAATTTTTAGTTTGATAAATACCGGGTAGATCTAATTGGTATTTAATCCTTTCATCATTTCTTTTTTGAGTCACATTAATTTCAATTTGATGTGCAGAAATATGAAAGTCATTAACCCATCTTTCTTCTGTAGCCCAATAAATTTTTGCATGTAACTCATTGGCTCTGTTTTCAAATATAGGTCTTGTAATATTTGTGTAATCGCCTATTATCACAGGAACTGATTCTTTAATGATACCAGCTTTTTCATAGGCAATCAACTCTAAAGAATTGCCTAATAAATTCATATGATCCCATCCAATATTGGTGATGATACTTAGTTCTGGAGTTATAATATTAGTACTATCTAATCTTCCTCCTAAGCCCACTTCGATGATGGCAATATCAACTTGTTGTAAAGCAAAATATTCAAAAGCCATTGCAACTGTAATCTCAAAAAATGAAGGTTGTATTTTCTGAATCATCGGCTGTATACGATTAGTAAAATCGATAACAAATGATTCCTCACACATTTCACCATTTACTTTAATACGCTCTCTGAAGTCTTTTAAATGAGGGGAAGTATAAAGTCCGGTTTTGTATCCTGCAGTTTGTAATACTGAAGCAAGCATATGACTGGTTGAGCCCTTCCCATTAGTTCCAGCTATATGGATTGTTTTTAATTTTTGTTGAGGATTGCCAATGAATTCACATAAACGCAATGTATTTGTAAGGTCTTTCTTAAATGCAGATTCACCAACTCTACTAAACATAGGAAGCGATCTAAAAAGAAAATCTAAGGTTTCTTTATATGTCATAATTAACTGCAAATTATAGAAGAAATATTAACCACGTAGTTTGAAACTAAAAACAAGGGTTCCTACCTGTTCTGATTCACTGCCTGCATTGAGTTTGAGAGTCTTTGCTTTCTTTAAAGCAATATTGCGGATGCTTGGGTTTGTAGTGGTTGTTCCTTTTGGATTCACCGAAGCTGATATTACATTTCCCAATTGATCAACAGTAATATCGATGGCAACTTTTGCATTTTCATTAAAATCATCCTCAAAACTTGGCAAATGGGTAATTCTTCTGCCATCGAGTCCGCTTCTTATTGAAACACCATTTCCTGCATTGCCACTACCCGCATTGCCTTTATAGCTATCAGAATTTGGATTGCCATTTGGATTACCCTGATCTCCTTTACCACCTGCAATACCCTGATTTTTTATTCCATTATAACTATCACTTTCATTTCCACTTGTTGTTGTACTAGTGCCACCTTTGAAAAGTGCTTTAGGTTTTAAAATAACAGGCTTTAAAGCTACAGGGTTTGGACTTGGTTTGATGGTTGGTTTTATCGGTGTTGAATGTTTATTTTCTGCCTTTGCACTTATTTTTTCTGCATTATTGACGGCCTCATCGCCATTTTCATCTGCATTGATCTTAATGTTCGAGGTTTGGGGTTTACTGGTAGCAGGTATATTTTTAACAGCATCTTCTGTGGGGGAGGGACTTCCTGGTATTGAGGGTGCAATATCACCTAACCCGGTTTCACTATTGCCAAGATTAACTTCAATCCCTTCACCAGATATTGGAACAGGAATTTGTGGTAAAGTCCATTGTAAATAAAAGAATAGTAAAAACAATAAAAGACAAATGGTTGCAGTAATTGCCCCAGCTTTTATGTTTTTTTCTCTTTCAAAACCTATTTGCATAGAAACAGAATGATTCATCTCAAATTTATCGTTAATAAACGTCTTAAAATTCAATTTTGAAAATTACATGCAGTTTAGAGACTTAATTCACCAATCGGGTATAAAGAAAGGTTAATAATGTTTCTATTTTCTCCAGAATACGTCATATGAGAATCGAATAAGTGTTGCCATAACAACAAAGAGAAAAAAGATTCTAATGAATTTATTGCCTTTTGATATGGCCATTCTTGCACCTAATACGCCTCCAAATGCATTGCATATAGCCATGGGAATAGCAACTTGCCATAAAATATGGCCCTTTAAAAAGAATAATAAGATTGACCCAAGGTTTGTTGCCAGATTTATAAGCTTGGCATGGGCTGATGCTTGTAAAAAATCAAAACCTAATAAACTAATAAAAGCTAGGACTAAAAAACTTCCTGCTCCAGGACCAATAAATCCGTCATAAAAACCAATAATAATACTAATTAAGGAAGCATAGATTATTTCTTTTTTGTTACTGATTAAGCTTTGTTTTTTTTGTCCGAAATCTTTTTTTGCAAAAGAATATAATGCCACAAAAACAAGTACTCCAAGAATAATGGGTTTCATAAACCGATTACTTACTTGGGTCAATAACAGAGATCCAAAGAATGATGCCATAAATGCTAATGCACACATGAAGATCATTCGTCTCCAATTTATAGTAACCTGTTTTACATATTGTTTTGCAGCGAAAAATGTGCCACTGAAGGAAGGTATTTTAAGTGATCCAATCACAGTGGCAACTGGAAGTTGTGGTAATAAAATAAGAGAAGCAGGCGTTTGAATCAATCCGCCTCCTCCTACAATTGCATCAACAAAACCAGCTAAACTTGCGAATAAACATAATAGAATGAGGGTAGAAGTTGCCAATGAATAATCTATTTTGAAATTTCAGTTGAAGATTTTTTTTTAAATACAGTGGCTGTTTTCAAGTTGGCAATAACTAGTCCGCTAATTACCAATAAGCCACTTAAAATATGTACACTGCTGAATTTTTCACCAAGGATTAAAACTGCTTCTAGTGTACTAAAAATAGGTGTCAGATTTCCAAATAGTACGGTTCTTGAAGTACCCAATTTATGTAAAGCAATATTCCAACAAAGAAATGCGATTACAGAAGTTCCAAAACCTAAATACAGGATAGATCCAATTAATGCTGGAGTAAATTGAGGTTTGGGTAAGTACCAATTTTCAATCAAAAAAAATGGGAATAACATGATTGCTCCCATTGAAAAAATCAGCATTAAAAAATGTAAGCTAGAAATAGTAGGTGGCTTTTTTCTTACCAACACACTATAGACAGCGAAACAAAATCCAGCCCCTAAAATCCATAAGTCGCCAATCCCAAAACGTAATAGAAGTAATTTTTCAAAACTTCCTTTCGATAATAAAATTAATATACCAATGATGCATAAGATTAAACCAATTAATCTGGAAGCGCTAATTTTTTCTTTCAAAAAAATGACTGCAAAAATGGTTGCGAAAATTGGAGAAGAAGTAGTTCCTATTAAAGCCATATTGATCGCAGAAGTAAAATGACCTGAGACATATATACAGGTATTGAATAACGCAATACCAGATAATGAAACCCAGAATAGGTAACGAATATTTTCTTTGATATACTGCTTTTCTTTTTTGTAGGAAGACCAAGCAATTGGTATAATAATTATTGAAGCTAATGTCCATCGAAAAAAAGCTAAGGTAATCGGACTAATTAATTGACTAACCCCTTTGGAAATTACAAAATTTCCTGCCCATATCATGGTTGCTAGAACTGCTAAAGAAATGCCCAGAATTTGGTCTTTTTTTTGTAACGATATACTCATTGATGCAATTCTAATGGTGGGCAAAATCTGCAGTAAAATTTCCATTAATCCTTTCAATAGGTGGATTGAAGTAACCGAAAGCTAATTTTGGAAATTCTTCTCTTAATAATTCCATCATTTGTTTGACGCCTAAAATATCACCTGTTTCATAAACCCCAATTTTACCCATATACCAATCAGGATCAATATTAAAATTGCGCCATTGGATCATACTTATATTGGTATATTTAATTAATTCTCTGAGTGCTTCATATTCTTCAACAGTGTCAGTCATACCAGGAAAAACAAAATAGTTGATACTTGCCCAACCGCCAAAGTCGGTGACAACTTTCATACTCTCGATTATGTCTTCAAATTGATAATTATTTGGTCGATAATAAGGGTCATAAATATGTTTTCGAGCTGAGTTGGTGCTTACACGAATGCTATCTAAGCCTGCTTCGCACAAAGCTTTTACAGCATCAGGTTTTGATCCATTAGTATTAATATTGATACTGCCTCTTTTAGTATGCTTTCTAATTTCAATAATTGCCTCACGAATGGTTTCCCACATCAGTAAGGGTTCTCCTTCACATCCTTGTCCAAAACTAATGATGGGGAATGGTGCTTTAATTAAATGAGGTACCGTAAACTCTACTATTTCTGCTGCCGTTGGTCTAAAAGTTAATCGGTCTTGCGTACTTACAATAGACTCTGATTCTGGTTGAAAAGAAATGCAACCAATACAGTTGGCATTACATGCAGGAGAAGTTGGAACCGGACATTCCCATCTGCCTAAAGAAAAATTTTTAGCAGCAGGACAATCATATGTCATACAGCAGTTTTCCATCAGATGTTTTACTAATCTATTGTCTGGATAATTTTTCAACAGATTGGAAGCGCCAATTTCAATTTCATCTTCGTGATAGCCAACTGATTCCTGACGTATATCTTGTTCAATTCTCAAAGCAGTTACATAAAATTTCTGATCGAGCCAGCCAGCTGCTGTATAACAGAATAATGGAAGGGTAGGTGCTTCCGGTGCGGTTTCAAATGCAGCAATATATAATCCGGTATGGGCTGGAGGAATAAAAGCAGCTACAGCCCAGCCTTTATCACATAGTCGCATATCTCCACTTACTACATCTATACCAATCCCCCTTCTACCTGGCAACTCATATAAGTTTCCTCCTGTTGGTAATTCAATCCAATCTTCTCTAGGTACAGGAAGTGCATCCCATCCCGCTCTTCCAGTGGCATATAAACTAGTGTCTTCAAAAATGTTGCCTTCCCCGTCAGAATATAATAAATAAGGTGATGCTGATATGGTCATGCTTGATAAATAAATTGTTGCTAATAATAAGAGTTCCCTTTAAACAGTAAGCGATTCTTTTAATCTTAAGTGGCAAAACTCGTTAAATTCTTTCTCATCTTGTGCAGTTGAGCCAGATTGTATTTCTTTTTGTAACAATTGGTTGCTTTTGAAATCAACAGTAATTATGCCATCCCTGAGGATTACATTGTTCAAGTCTGACCAAGAGAACCTTTTTTTAGGAAAACTATTAAATACGATTTCTTCTTTTCCAAAAGCAATTTCTTGAGGAAACTTAGCTTGCTTTTCTAATATGGCTGCAATAAGATATATGCATGTCATCCATTTGCCATTGGGAATAAAAAACCAACCAGCAGCTGCTATTAGTAATCCAATTCTAAAAAATGGGTGTTGATTCTTTTTCTCTAAAATGATGCAATAGATCCACCAACTTATTATCCCAATAATTGATACATAAAGCACTGCAGGTATAATTGAATCTTTTTGAAAGAGTATCATCCAAAAAACAACCACACTTAAGAGGTACATTAACTGACTGATCCAATTAATAAAACGGTAACTGGGTCTTTTTAACTCAATGATGAATTCGTATATTTTCATGAAAACGGCTACTTAAATCAATATTACCTACAGAATTGCTATTAAAATAAATAGGAATTGTACCTATTATGAGAATTGTAATCTCGATGCAAAATACCCGATTTTTTGATTTTCGATTGAAATATTAGTGATAGCCCATTCTTTTGGAAGTTTTTTATAAGGAATTCACAAATCGGAATAAGTCCTGACAAACATCAGTTGTTGCTCCACTAATTTGGGCTATTTTTGCATCAGAAAATCACAAAATGAAAAAGACCCACATCATCATCCTTGTTCTTATTGCGATTAGTATCGTAGTATTAATCAGCTATACTGGAGATTTATCAACTTATGAAACCATTTCTTCCGCACGTCAGAAAGAGGGTAAATTTGTTACTTTGATCGCAAAAGTGGATAAAAAACAACCAGTAGAGTATGATGCCATCAAAAATCCAAATTATTTAAGTTTTACGGCTCTTGACTCTCTAGGAGGCAGTATTAAAGTGATTTATCACAATAATAAGCCCACTGATATGGAAAAAAGTGAAAGAATCGTGTTGAAAGGAAGGGTACAGGGAGATCATTTTGATTGTAAGGATATTCTCTTAAAATGTCCTTCAAAATATAAAGACGATCCTAATTCTACACAGAGGGCCGTTCAAAGCTCCGGGAAATAAAATCCTGCTTTTAGATTCTTTAATTATATCCTAATTAGTATACATGAATTATATAGGTGAACATTTATTACCAGGACAAATAGGCCATTTCTTGGCTATCCTCAGTTTTGTAAGTTCTTTGATTGCTTCTTATGCTTATTTCATTGCGAATAAAGAAACGAATTTAACTGAACGTAAAAGTTGGATCCGCTTTGCGCGAACCGTATTTGCAGTGGAGACAATATCGGTATTTGCCATTTTTGGATTGATAGTTTATATCGTTTCAAATCATTATCACGAATATTTTTTTGCTTGGAATCACTCTTCAAGATCACTGGCTCCGAAATATTTATTAAGCTGTATCTGGGAAGACCAATCAGGTAGTTTTCTATTGTGGAGTATTTGGCATTGTGTATTGGGATGGATGTTGATCTGGAAAAATAAAGAATGGGAAGCAGGAACTTTGTTTGTGATAAATATTGGTCAGGCCTGTATTTCAAGTATGCTATTAGGTATTTATTTCTTTGGAAATAAAATAGGTAATAATCCATTCATACTTTGGCGTAATCATATGCCAGATATTCCTATCTTTTCTAATCCGGAATATTTAAAGTTGCCGAGAGTTTATGAAGGCAATGACTTGAATACTTTATTACAAAACTATTGGATGGTAATACATCCACCTATCTTGTTTCTAGGTTTTGCATCTACTATTGTTCCATTTGCTTTTGCATTTGCAGGTTTGTTGAACAAAAGACATGATTGGGTAAAGCCAGTTATTCCTTGGGCAAGTTTTTCGGCTGCTATTTTAGGTCTTGGTATTATGATGGGTGCAGCCTGGGCATATGAAAGTCTTTCCTTTGGTGGATATTGGGCTTGGGATCCTGTAGAAAATGCTTCTTTAGTTCCATGGTTGACTTTAGTAGCAGGGTTGCATGTGAATTTGGTGTATAAAAACACGGGGTATTCTTTAAGGTCAACTTATTTCTTTTATTTTATCACTTTCACCCTTATTTTATATTCCACATTCTTAACAAGAAGCGGAATTCTCGCTGATACTTCCGTTCATGCATTTACGGTTGATGATAAAAATTTGCAAGCAATTTATGTCCAACTAATAGGATTCATTTTAGTTTTCTTCCTTCCGGCTATGTATTTATTTTTTAAAGACTTAAAAAAGATACCAACCATACAAAAAGAAGAACAGACTTATAGTCGAGAGTTCTGGATGTTTATCGGATCTCTAGTTTTATTTATGGCTGGGTTAGTCATTATTGCAAAAACTTCAACTCCTGTTTTTAATAAAGTTTTTGGTTCTAAAATTGCGCCTCCGGAAGATGCAGAATTTGCACATAATCAAATTCAAGTATTTGTGGCAATGGTTGTTGGATTATTGACAGCTGTTACGCAGTATTTAAAATATAAGAATACAGCTAAAGATCAGTTTGGAAAAAAAATCCTAATACCTACTGCCATTGCATTGGTTATCAGTTTAAGTATTAGCTTTTTCGGTGGAATTCATTTTGATAAAAAAGGCCCGGTATTTTTAGTAGCTATTCATATCGCCATATTTACTGCTGTTTATGCGATTGTGGCTAACTTTTTTTATATTATTGATTCCTTAAAAGGCAAATTAAAATCTGCAGGTGCTAGTGTGGCACATATTGGTTTTGGAATGGTGTTAGTGGGCATTTTAATTTCATCAGCCAAGAAGACAGTCTTAAGTTGGAATACAACTGGAATAACCGTTTTGCAGAAAAGTGAAAAAGGTGCACAAGGTGATCCTGCTGAAAATCTTACCTTATTTAAATCTGTATCAACTGATATGGGTAAATACATGGTTACTTATGTAAAAGATACTGTTGATGTAATTGACCATAAAAGATATTTTGAAATTGATTTTAAAGCGAAGGATCAATCAGATAGTTTCAAATTGTATCCCGATGTAATGAAGCAGAATAAAGGCATGGAAGGGTTTTCAGCTAACCCTTCTGCTAAGCATTACTGGTTCAAAGATATCTTTGCTTATATCACTTCTTTCCAGGAAAACAATGCAGCCGACACTGCTACCTTTAGAAATAAAGAAATTAAAACAGGCGATACCATTTTCTATTCGAATGGATTAATGATATTAGATAAAGTGGCAGTGAATCCTGAGGAGCAAAAGTTGAAATTAGAAGCAGGCGAGGTTTCATTATTTCTAAACCTAACCATTATTTCAAAAGAAGGAAGAAAATATCAGGCAAATCCAGGAATTGCAATTAAAGGCCAATCACTTCGATTTGTGAATGATACCATAAGGGCACAAAGTTTGGTTTTACAATTCAATAAAGTAATTGATCAGGCAAAAGGTAAACTCGAATTAGGAGTGAAGGAGAGTGGGGCTATTACTGATTTAATAACACTTAAAGTGTATGAATTTCCGCTCATAAATGTATTGTGGATTGGGGTAGTGGTTATGGTTACTGGTTTTGGGATGGCAATCAGACAACGAGTAATACAGAAATCAAATTTAAAATCAGTTTAATAAAATAGGGTTACTTTTTAGGATTAGGCAGCATTAATAACAAAAAGTTCGTCTATTAGTTAGAAGTGAAAAAAACTATACTACATATCATCCCTGTGCTGCTTTTGTTTGCAGGATGGAGTAACAAAGTATCATCTCAAACAATTGGTGCATACGATACCGTTCGAGTTTATGCTTTTATTACTCCCGAAGGAGATACTGTACCCATGAGCTATTTGCCAAATGTGGAAGTATATACCCGCCTAACTGGTAAATGGAAAAAGTATTGGGCAGATTGGACTCGTTTGCGCAATGCAGTATATGTGACTTATCCCTATGCAAAAGCTGCAAGTAGAATCATGAATGATATTAATGCGCGTTTGGTGAATGTAACAGACCGATCTAAGCGCAGACAAATTATACATGCCAGAGAAAAGGAGTTAAAGAAAGAATTTACAGACAAGCTTACGCAACTATCCATATATCAAGGAAAAATTTTGATGAAATTAATCTATCGAGAAACGGGGAATAATTGCTATGAAATTATCGATGATTATAAAGGATTTATCAATGCTGCATTCTGGCAAACCATAGCCATACTTTTTGGAAGCAATTTAAAACAGAAGTACGACGCGAAAGGGAATGACGCTGATATGGAAAAGATTGTAATAGATGTAGAACGAATGTATGGCTATCGCAGTTAAATTAACTGATGTATCTTTTTAATAAATTTTTCTCGTTCAATCATTTTTGCTCCCAAACTTTCTAGATGGGCAGTGTATATCTGGCAATCAATTATTTCAATACCTTCTAATTTTAATTGTTCTACGAAAGATATAAACGCATATTTACTTGCATTACTTATTAGGCTAAACATGCTTTCACCAAAGAATACTTTCCCCATTTTAATACCATATAATCCTCCTATAAGTTTCCCGTCAAACCAAACTTCAGCACTATGTGCAAAGCCTAGTTCATGTAGTTCAATATAGGCTCGTTCTACATCATCTGTAATCCAGGTTCCATCTTGTTCTCTTCTTTTTACATTTTTGCAGTTAGCAATAACAGCTCTAAATGCCTTGTTGGTAGTAAACTGAAAGCTTCGTTTTTTTATGAGCGAATGCATGCTTTTGCTTACTTGTAATTCTGCTGGGTATAAAACAAATCTTGGATCTGGGCACCACCAGAGTGGGATAGAGCCATCAAACCATGGGAAGATGCCATTTTTATAGGCAATGAGTAATCTGTCAACTGTTAAGTCTCCCCCCATAGCCAATAAACCTTCGCTATCTGCTTCTGAGGCCGGAGGAAACCATAATTTATTATCTAAAATATAAATGGGCATATGATTGCTTGATTGTGGGTAACATCATGCAAAATGCACGTTTGTAAAAAGACCATTATAGTATTAAACGAAAACCTCAATGGTAGCACCAATGCCTCGATCGGTAATGGCATCGCACATAGGCTTTAAAAATTCATACTCTCCTTTTTTAACAGCGAACTTTCCTTTGTAATGTATAAAAAGTGCGCATTGTTCAGCTTGTTCTTCGGAATGATCGCATACCTCAATAAGTGTTTCAATCACCCATTCGAAGGTATTTACTTCATCATTCCAAACGATTAGGCTGAAATTGGGTGTGATTTCAGTGATAGTTTCCACCGAAGATTCTTCCCAAGGAAGAGCTGCATCATTTTTTGTAGATAGAGGCATAATTCAAAGGTAATAGATGAATATTTAATTAAAACGTAAATAATGAGAATTCATTTTATAAGTGGATAAATATTAAGTAAGCCCGTTTT